>NZ_JBEXCY010000034.1:0-73007 GCF_040605515.1 Dactylosporangium sp. NPDC005572
CCGAGTGAGATCTTGTAGCGGCCGGCGGGGTTCCTGCCGCGGCGCGCGGCCATCAGGCCCCGTCGCGGCCGCGGAGGCGGATGGTCCCGCGTTCGCCGAGCCGGCTCACCAGGTCGATGACCTTCGCCTCTCCGTCCACGGCGTACCCCAGGTCGTGCGCCGCGTTGGTGTAGGCGCCCCACCACATGCCGTCCAGCTTGAGGCTGATCTGCTCGCACATGGCGGCGATCTGGGCGTGGGCGATGGCGTTCTGGGCGACCATCTGGACGAACTGGGCGTCGAGCTCGCGTGTGGTGTCTTCGGCGTGGGCGGTGATCTGCTCGCGCAGCTGCTGCAGCTCGGCCGTGAGGATGGCGCGCTCCTGGGCGCGCTCCGCACGCAGTGCCTCGTGGTCTCGTCGGCGGGCGTCGCGCATCAGGTAGCGCATCGCGAGGACGAGGGTGCCGAGCGACAAGGCGGTGGCGAAGGCGGCCAGTGCCAGGACCTTCGTCTCGCCGGAGGCTGAGCCGGTGAACGCCATGGCGATCACGAGCGGCCAGCTGAGGAGCGTCATGGAGACGCACAGTGTGATGGCGACCAGGCTGATTCGGCTCGGTCGAACTGATTCCGTTGTGGGCAGACGGTTTGGTGCCTCCGTCATGTGCGGTTCCCTTTCACACATGGAGTACGGATGTAGTGATGGCCTCGAATCCTTTGCCCTGCCCCGGCATTGGCTCCGATCGCGCCACGGTAGTCCAGTCGCGCGCAGTCATCACTAGACCGATCGGTTACAACACGTTCCGTAGTCTGACGTTTCCTAGCTGCCGGTCGGGCGCTCCCTGCTGGCAGGCCTTGCGGCAAGTGTCCGGATCGTCTCCCTAATGTGGTACTTCTCCGCTTCTGACACGTTCGGGTCTTGCAGCCGGCGCAGGAGGGTCTCGAAGTCGGGGTCGATCGGCATGGGCTCCGGTACCTTCGCCCGGCCCGTCTTGCCCGGCCACAAGATCGCAAACGCGGCCACCACCGGGATGTCGTTCGTGTCGCAGAACGCCTCCACCGCATCGGCGCTGGGCGAGGTCTCCCACTCGCCGTTGATCCAGCGGTAGATGGTGGCGGGGCTGACGCTGACGCCGTTGCCGCGCGCCGCTCGGCGCTTGGTCTCCTCGGCGATCATCGGCACGGTCCAACCCCGGGTCGTGCGCGCGTTGTCGGTCACGCGCTTCACGAACCGGGCCCACGCGTCGCGGCGCGCGTCAGGGGCGGCTGGCATGGCGACACGGTACGTCCCACCTGCGGTAATGCCGTCTCGCTCGCGGGAATCTTCGCGCCGACGAGAGGGCATTTCGTTGGGCGGCCCGTGAGCTGCACAGTCCAGGACTGCGTGTGACTGCACGTGCATAGATACCAATCTAGGTTCTCCGCGACGTAGTCGCATACTGTCCGAAAGTATGAGGCGTCTCGTCGGCGAGAATGTGTCATAGTCGTCTCGTGGACGAGAATCCAGTCATCTCTAGTCTCGCCAGCGAGACGCGGGTCCAGGAGCTCGAGCCTCCCTTCGTCAGCGTCAAGGACGCCGCGGTCTACCTCGGGAAGCTCAGCACCCGGGAGATCTACCGGCTCCTCGAGAGCGGCGATCTCCTGGGCGCCCACCACGGCCGCCGCCAGCTGGTGCTCGTCTCGTCGCTCAAGGCGTTCGCCGAGCAGCTGATCGAGACCGAGCGTGCCACCAGCGAACCGGTGGGCGCGAGCGCGTAGAAGCCCGGGGCTGCGGCGTGCCGAATCCGCTGAGCGCCGGGACAGACCCCAAAAGTTCGGGACCCGCTGGACGACGCCGTGCAGGGCGTCGGGCGGGTCCCCAGATCGGGAGGAGTGACTCCCTGATGGAGACGGTATCGGACCGGCCGCCTGAGGGCGAGCCGGGGAACGTCACACCGCTGGTGCTCGACGCGGTGGTGCTCATGGAGCGCCGGGTCGAGTTCATCGGCCGCCGGATCTCGATGACCCTGCCGGACAGCGGCCGCGTCGAGGGCGAGCTGGTGAACGCGTTCTGGCGGGGATGGGACACGCCGCTGTCGCAGCGCATCGGGATCACGATGCGCGACGGGCGGAGCTTCCTGGTCGGGGACCGGACTCGGATCACGCTCGAGCAGCTCGTCGATGAGGACCGGGAGCCGCTGACCGAGGAGCAGCACGCCGATGCGTTCGGCGGCCGCGAGGTCACCTACGACCGGGACCGGGACGAGCGCGGCTGGGAGCCGGGGTCCAGCTACACCGGCCCGTTGCTCGACGCAATCCGCGACGAGCTCGCCGAGGGGCCGGAGTTCGGCTACTTCGGGGAGCGTGCTCCCGAGCTGGTCGAGTCGGCCGTTGAGCCGGCCCCGGGGCGGCGCACGGTGTCGCTGGAGGTCCTCACCGCCGAGCTGCGCGCCCTGGCGAACGCCGAGCGGGCCGCCGAGGCCGCCCGGTTCAACCGTGACGACGCGGACCTGGTCGGCGAGCACGCGCGGGCGGGCATCGTGTCCCGGGTCGGTGGCCGGGCGGTCGGTGTGCCGTACGTCGACACCGACTGGGTGTACGAGTCGGGCGCGCACGGGTTCGCGTCGCTGGTGAAGCAGGCGCAGGGCATCGCGGACCAGGACGGCGCCGACCTTTTGATGCCGACGCCGGACGTGCTCGCCGTGCTCGCCGGCGAGACCGACGTGCGGCTGCTGACGGCGCCGGTGCACGTCCTTGCGATGGACGTGACGGTGGGGATGTGGCTGGTCGGTGAGATCGCCGGCACCGAGCACCTGGAGCTCGTGGTCGGCACCCCCAAGTGCGGCCTGCTGAACTGCGAGCACGGCGTGGCATGCAAGGTGCTGACGATCGCGGACGGCGTTTTCGAGGTGTCGCGGCACGTCGCCGGCTACGCGCGGACCGAGGTCCGGATCCCGGCGGCTGCGGCGGTGGTCCGGTGAGCGGCTACCACTACGTGTCGCTGGAGCCCGGTCTGTGGACCGTCGGCTCGGGGACGCTCGGCGTCGACTGGGAGGCGGAGAGCGACCACAGCAGCCCGCGGGCGGCGGCTGATCGGGTGGCGTGGCTCAACGGCGGCCGTCGCCCGGCCGATGAGGACGGCGACGACGGCCTGCGGGCTGCGGTCGGTGCGCTCGTCGAGCAGATGGGCGAGCTGGTCGGTGCGCTGCGCGGCATGGCTGGCCGCATGGAGACTTCCCCGGCTGGCCGGGACCTCGTGGAACAAGCCGCTGATCCTGGCGAGGCGGTTTCCCCGGCGGTCGCTGCGACCGACCAGCCGGGCGACACCCCCGTCGACGACGACCACGCCGCCGTTGCCGCTGGGCTGCGGGAGTTGGCGGACCTGGTCGATTCGAGCCCCGAGCTGCCTGTCTCGTGCTTCACGGCGTCGGTCAGCTGGGGCGCGACGTACGTATCCGACGGACTTCCCAACAGGGACGACGCCTCTGCAGTCCAGCGGCTCCGCCGCGCGGCCGCCGTCCTGGGCGTCGAGGTCGAGAACCACATCGTCGACAGCAACGGGCACCGCCACCACGCGGTGGAGGCCAAGTTCGGTCCGGTGGAGCTGCGGATCTCGCACGTCAACTACGGTGTCGAGCCCACCGATGAGACGGCTGCTGGTGCCACGACGGACGCTGACGCAGCGCCGGCAGCGGACGGGGCGGCGGTTCGCGGCGCTGACCCGTCGGAGGTCCCCGGCCCCACGACCCCCGGGGCCGGGGACGCCACCCAGGACGGCACCCACGACGTTGCTCGTGCTGAGGGAGAGGTGGTCGGCCCCGAGCTGCAATCGGGGCCGGCCACCGGGCACCACCACGTCGCCGGGTCGGTCGGCGGGCCCGGTGAGAACGACGCCGAGTGCGCGTGCGGCACCGTCGTCGCCGGGTTCGACACGCAGGCCGAGGCGGTCGCCGCGCTCGAGCAGCACATCGCCGACCCGGACGGTCCGGTCCAGGACTGGTGGTTCACCTTCGGTGCCGGCCAGACGTACGACGGCATGTACGTCGTCATCCACGGCACCTTCATGGCCGCCCGCGAGGAGATGTTCGCTCGGTTCGGCAACGCCTGGTCGATGCACTACTCGTCGGCCGAGGCGGCCGGTGTGGAGCAGTTCGGGATGGTCGAGCTGCCCCACGACGAGTGGCCTCCGATCGGCGCCGCCGGTGAGGTGTGGATGGCGGTCCGCCGGCGCGGCATCAACTACCACGACCTGGTCGGCGACCTCACGGCGTGCGGGCGCGGCACGACGGCGGGCCTGCGGGTGTCGCTGTTGGAGGCCCTTGAGCTCGGCTGCCCGCGCTGCCCGGTGTGCCAGCGGAAGTCGGAGGGCTGAGCGGTGGAAGACATTGTCAACAACCTGGCCGAGCCGGAGTGCTCGTACCCGGTCATCGTCACCGAGCAGAAGAAGCACGTCGTGTGGCTCCGGGCCGACTCGCAGGCCGAGGCCCTCCAGCGGCTCCAGAACGACGGCGCCTGGTACGAGAAGGTCCGCGACGACGAGACGCTCGTCCACGCCTTTCCCGAGATGCGCTCGCCGGACCGGTGCGACTGGGACGACGTCTACGGCTCGGCCTACGGCGGCTCCTACCCGGGCCTGGAGTGCGAGGCCCACGTCGACTCGCACCGGGCCGTGCAGTACGCCGCGAAGCGCGCCGCCGAGCAGGCGGCGTGCCGGGGCGCCGGCCACCCCGAGGTGACGTACTCGTCGATCGGCGGCGACCCGTGGTGCAAGACGTGCGGGCCGATCAAGCCGCAGCAGCTCGTCGCCGACGTCCGCGCCGCAGCTACTGCCGGTGGTGCGTCGTGACGATGCCGTCGAAGAACCAGATCGCGACCGCGTGCCGGACCCTCGGCACCGCCGTCGCGCACGACCTGGTCGTCTCCCGCCCGCGGGGCGTGGTCATCTACGGCCGCGGCCTGGCCCCGTCCGAGCTGCGGTGGCTGGTCGAGGGCATGGACACCCTCGACGTCCAGCCGCTCACGCAGCCCGGCGTCGGTGGTGAGGAGCAGGAGATCGTCGGCTACCTGCTGGGCCGGGTCCTGCGGATCCAGGTCCGGCAGGCCCGGCTGGCCGAGCTGAACGACATTCTGCGGGCTGCGGCGCGATGAGCAGCACTGGGCGGCCGGGCGGGCCGATCGGGGACGGCAACGGGACCAGGCCCGCGTACGGCCTGACGTGCCTGCTGGCCCTGGTCGGCCTCGGCATCCTCGCCCTCGCCTGTGTCGGCGCCATCCACGTGGTGTCGGCGGTCTGGTGATGGCCGCCGACACCGTGATCCTGCTCGCCGCCGCGGTCCGCCAGCTCGGCCGCCGCGAGGCCACCTACTCCGTCATGCACCTGCCCCGCGACGACGTGCCGTCCACCTCGTGGTGCTCGTGGCCGGGCCCGCTGGTCGCCATGACCGTCGCCCGGGCCGTCGCGCAGAACGCCGTCGCCTGCAACCGCTGCCCACTGATCAAAGCGCACAACCAGGGGATACGCCCATGAACTTCCTCGACAACCACGGCGACGCGTTCGGCGTCGCCCTGATCCTCATCGCCCTCGGCATCGTGGTCTTCGCCACGATCGACCGGTCGTACGGACGGGCGGACCGGGCCCGCCGAGCCACCGAGCGCGCGCTGCGCCAGGTCGACGCCGAGCGGGCCGCAGCCACTACCCGCCGCGACCGGCAGGCGTACTGGCGGCTGCACCAGCGGTTCGTCCTCGTCGTGCAGGGCGTCCCGGTCGTCGAAGCCGCGGCCCGGGCGGCCCGCAGCGAGATCGTCGACGAGCCGATTCCGTACGGGCTGCCGGACATGCCGAACCCGTACGCGCCCGTGTGGACGTCCGGCAGGCTGCTCGACGACGCCACCCACGTCCACACCGAGTTCGGGCAGGTCGTCCGGACCCGCTTCGGGCGGCCGGCATGATCCCGCCCACGGTGATGATCCCCCACGTCGAGGGCTGGATCACGCCGGACCAGCTGCTGCTCGCGTGGCGGTCGATCTGCGTCGCCCTCGTGCTGGGACTGATCGGCGCCGCGGCGGTGGCGCTGTGGCAGGCCGGGTTTCGGATCCGCGTCCCGCGGCCCGACGTGCTGCTGCCCCGGGTGGTGGCGATCCCGCGCCGGCGCAGCACCCAGCGCCGCATCGTCCTGCGCGTGCGCCGCGCCCGCCGTCTCACGACGGAGATCCGCCGCCACGACGGCACCGGCGAGACCTACCGCGACAGCGTCACCAAGGTCGCCGTCGCCGAGCGTCAGGCCGTTGTCGCCGAGTTGAGCACCGCGCAGCCGACCCGCCATGCCCTCGACGAGAGCGATGCAGTCCAGCGCCGCTGGCGCGTGGTCAACCTCGTCGACACCAGCTGCGACGAGATCGACCTGGCCACCCTCCTCGCCGGGCCGCGCGAGCAGATCACCACCGAGGACCTCGCCGCGCTGGCCGCGGCCGCCACGACGGGAGCGGCAGCATGACCGACCTCACCCACGACCCGACCGCGGCCACGGCCGCCGTCGAGGTCGCCCTGACCCGCATCCGCGCGCTGCAGACCTCCCGCCTCCGGCACGCCGCCGGCGGCCGCGAGGACCTGGCCGTCGCGATGGCCGGCCTGATCAACGACATCCTCGACGGCCTGACGCCCGCCCAGCTGCGCGCCGCGCTCATCGCCGTCACCTCCCCCGAGACTGCACCGGCGGGGCCGGCCACATCCGCAGAAGAGGGTGTTGGTGGTCAAGCAGCCCCGGCCCTGCCGGTGCTCGACCACATCCTCGCCCTCGTCGCCGCGTACGGCCTCGCCCGCGCCGAGTGGGCTCTCGCCGGCCAGCCGCCGCAGTCCGCGTACACCGTCGACGGCGCAATGGCCTCCGTCCACGACGCCGTCGAAGAGCTCGCGATGGCCGTGCTCATCGCTCAGCTCGACACCGTCTACCAGCAGTCGCCGGGCCTGTCGTGATCGCCGCGCGGATCGCCCGGGTCCGGGCCTGGCTCGAGCGGTCCGGGCCCGTCCCGGCCGCCCCTGCCGCCGATGAGCTGGCCACCCTCCGCCGATTGCTCGACGTCCTCAACGGCGAGCTGGCCATCCGCACCGGCGAGCGCGAGGCGGCCCGGGCGCGTGTCAGGCAGCTGGAGAACGAGCTGGAGCGCACACCGAGCCAGGCCGAGCACGACGCGGCCTGGGACCAGCTGCAGCAGGTGGCCTTGCATCTGGAGCGGCAGAGCCCGACGGAGCTGGAGCAGCAGCTGGCCAGTGCCCGCGCCGAGGTGGACCGGCTCAACGGCCTCCTCAGCGCCCGCACCGCGGCCGCGGCGGCGTGCGTGTGCGGCGGCGACACCGAGCTGTACTGGCGCGGCGAGGCCGAGCGGCACCGCCGGGCCAACGTGGCGCTCAGCGACCAGCTCGCCGACGCGCGCGCCCGCCTCGACAACCGCGACGCCAAGATCGCCTACCGGAGCGTGCGATGACGAGCCGCCGCAAGACTCACTGCCCAGCCGGCCGGCCCATGTACCGGACCGGGGAGATTCCCTCCCATCTGGCCACGGCCACGATGCTCAAGCGGATGCGGCGTCGGCCCGCGGAGGGCCAGGAGCCGGTCGCGACGCTGTTCTACCACGGCAACCAGCACGCGCCGCTGTACGAGGTCGAGGCCTCGCAGGAGCTGCCGCCGCTCAGTCCCGGCCGGCTCGCCCGGTGGACCGCGGACCGGACCTGCGCCCGCTGCGCCGCGGTCAGCGGCGAGCCGCTGCAGACCTGGGACAACCACAACCGGCGCCTGTGCGACGGCTGCTGGGGCGCCCAGCGGCTCGCGGAGGTCCGCCCGTCGCACCTCAAGCGGCGCCTGGCCGCCGTCGACTGGGCCCGCGGCGTGCTCGCCGACCCGGCCGCCGCGGTGCTCGTCTCCATCACCACCAGCGACTTCGGCTCGACCCGCCTGTACGGCGCGGAGCTGGACGGCACCGTCCTCATCGACGTCACCGTCGCACCGCGCCACGCGGGCGGCGTTCCACCGGTCGTGGTCCCCGACGGTGCAGTGCCCGCCCCCGTCGCCGTCGCCCAGCTGCTCCAGCTCGGCGGACGGCGCTTCATCCACCACGCGATCTCCGGCACAGTCGGCGACCAGTTCACACCGGTCGGCAGGGTCCTCCTGATGGCCGGCCAGATGGGCGACCACCGAGAACTCGCACGCAGCTGCCGCACCTACGACCGTGAGCTCGGCACCGACACCTACCGCCTGCGGCTCCGCGACTGGCACTGCCAGACCGCGCACCCGCAGCAGCCGTGGGCCGGCGAGGACGGACTGAAGCCGGTCTTCCCGACCGCGCCGACCGCTCGTCGCCTCGCCGAGGACATGCTCACCGGCCTTCGCGCGATCGCCGCCGACGAGCACCCCGATGGCCCGGCCACCTGCCCCGTGCTGCCCGACACCGGCCTCGAGCCGTGCGGGTCCACCGACCTGACCGCCGCCGGCGTCTGCCCAGCCCACCAACCCCAGAACGGAGACAACCGGTGAGCAGCCGCGGCAAGGGCAAGAAGCCCCGCGTCAGCACCCGCAAGCGCGACATCCCGATCGGCTACATCCAGGCCGACCCGGCCGGCAACCGCACCGCTCGGCGCATGGCCGCCAAGGAGGCCAAGGCCCGCGCGAAGGGCCGGGCCACCGGCCACGCGACCGGAGGCGCCCCGGTCCGCGACCCGTGGGGTGGTGGCTGGTGAGCCGCTACGCCGACCGGACCGAAGTTTCCAGCGACCGCAGCCGCACCGAGATCGAGAAGACGCTGCGCCGGTACCGCGCGACCGCGTTCGCCTACGGCTGGGACGCGGCGGCCGCGACCGTGATGTTCGAGATCGCGCACCGCCGGGTGCTGTTCCGGCTGCCGATGCCCAACCGCAACGACCGCGAGTTCACACACACGCCCAGCCGCGGCTACCGGCGCAGCGAGGCCTCGATCGACGAGGCATACGAGCAGGGCGTCCGGCAACGCTGGCGGGCACTCGCGCTGGTCATCAAGGCCAAGCTCGAGGCGGTCGAGGCCGGGATCACCACCGTCGAGCAGGAGTTCCTCGCGCACATCGTGATGCCCGACGGGCGCACCGTCGGCGAGCACACCCTGCCCCGGATCGCTGAGGCCTACGAGACCGGCCGGATGCTGGCACTCCTCCCCGGCGGCGAGCGGTGAGCGCCGTGCTGCGGTGGGAAGAGCCGCCGGACAGCCGGAAGGTCCGGGCAGCGCAGCGCGCCGACCGGTGGCGGCCGCTCGCCGACGAGCTGCGGGCCCGGCCCGGCGAGTGGGCGGTCATCGCTGAGGGCCAGGTCGACCGGCGTGGCGAGACCCACGCGGCGCTGGCGGCCTACATCCGTGCCGGCATGGGACCGTTCGCGCCGGCGCGGTCGTTCGAGACCAAGGCCCGCACCGCGCCGGCGGCTGAGCGGGGATCCGCGCGGGTCGGCAAGGTGTGGGCGCGGTACGTCGGCGGTGACCGGTGACCGCCCCGGCCGCCGCCGATGTCGGGGTCTACGACGGCATGCCCGCCGACGCGTACCACGCCGATCCGGCGCTGTCGTCGTCCGGCGCCAAGTTGCTGCTGCCGCCGAACTGCCCGGCCATGTTCAAGCACCGGCAGGACAACCCCGAGCAGCGCGCCGTGTTCGAGCTGGGCCAGGCCGCGCACAAGGAAGTCCTCGGCATCGGCCCGAAGCTCGTCCTCGTCGACCGCGACCGTTGGGACACCACCGAGGTCAAGGCGCAGGTGGCGGCGATCCGCGCCGCTGGCGGCATCCCCCTCAAGCGCGGGCCGTACGACGAGATCAAGGCGATGGCCGGGCAGCTCGCCCGGCACCCGATGGCCGCCGCGCTGCTCAACCCCGCGCACGGCCGTCCGGAGCTGTCGCTGTTCTGGACCGACCGCCTCACCGGCGTGGCTGAACGTGCCCGCGTCGACTGGCTGCACGAGCGGGCCGGCGGCCGGACCGTCGTCGTCGACTACAAGACCTGCCTCAGCGCGCACCCCGACGCTCTGCCGAAGGTCATCCACTCGTACGGCTACCACATCCAGGGCGCGTTCTACCGCGACGGAGTGCGGGCCCTGAGCCTCGGCGACGCGGACACGCTGTTCGTCCTGATCTTCCAGGAGAAACAAGCCCCGTACCTGGTCAGCTGCGTCCAGCTGGACCCGCCGGCGCTGCGAACCGGCCGCGACCTGAAGGACTGGGCCACGCAGATCTTCGCCGACTGCACCGCCTCCGGCCAGTGGCCCGGCTATGGCGAAGACATCGACTACGTCTCCCTGCCCCCGTGGGCAGAACACCGAGAGGGCACCGCATGACCACCGATCTCAACCCCATGCCCGCGGCCCTGGCCCGGCCCACCCAGACGACCGCTGTCGAGCAGGCCCGTGCGGTTGCCGAGGTCCTCGCCGCGGTGCAGGTGGCGCAGCAATGCCCGCGCGACATCCGCCGCGCCTGGGCCGACATGCAGGCCGCCTGTTCCCGGCTCAGCCTCGCCGAGCGTGCGTTCTACACGGTGAAGAACCGCGGCACATCCAGGCCGTCGATCCACCTCGCCCGCGAGCTCGCGCGGATCTGGGGGAACCTCGACTACGGCGTCCACGAGCTGTCCCGCGACGACGAGCGCGGCATGTCCGAGGTCCGCACGTTCGCCTGGGACCAGCAGACCAACGTCCGGCCGTCCCGCACCCTGCAAGTGCCGCACCAGCGGATGGTCGGCCGCGAGCGGAAGCCGCTCACCGACCTCGGCGACGTCTACCTCAACAACCAGAACATCGGCGCCCGGGCGGTCCGCGAGTGCATCTTCTCGGCCCTGCCGGCGGACTTCGTTGCTGAGGCGCAGGACATCTGCCGGCAGACGATCGAACGCGGCGACGGCAAGCCGCTTGTCGAGCGCATCGCGAACCTCGTCCAGGCGTTCGCCGGGATCGGGATCAAGGTGCCGCAGATCGAGAAGCGGCTTGACCGCAAGCGCGGCCAGTGGACCGCGGCGGACGTCGCCGACCTGGGCGTGGTGTACCGGTCGATCCAGCAGGGTGAGACGACCGTTGGCGACGAGTTCCCGCCGGAGCTGGTGACCGTCGCCGAGCTGGGCGGGCCGGCGCCGAGGCCCGCCCCGAGCCCCGACCACGCGTCGGCGGAAGGCGGCGACTGGCCACCCGTCGCCGGGCCGCCAGCCGACGCGCCGGGCGAGGGGAGCGTCCGGTGAAGTACGTGATCGTCGACGAGGACGGGCAGCTGCGGCAGCGCACCGCACCCCGCTACGACGTGGCGCTGCGCGATGTCGGCCCCGAGGGCTCCGACCGGGTCGGACTCCCGAACGCCGCCGCCGTGTACGGCCCTGAGCACGTCCGCACCGCCGCGTACGTCAACGGCGTCAGCGCGCTGCCGACCTCCCCTTACCAGCGCAACCTCGTCGGGTCGTGCCTGCTCGCCTCGCTCGGCGCGGTCGTGCGCCCCTACTACGGGCCGATCGTGATTGTCGGCTGGGACCCCGAGCCCGGCCCGGACGTCGAGGTCGTCTCCCTCACCGACGGGCAGATCCAGGGCCTGCGGCAGATGTACGACGACATCCGCGTCGTGCTCCGCCTCGTCCCGGGCCGCCCGTCCGGGCTGGCGGTGCCGCGGTGGCAGGACGCGATGCGCGCCGTCGCCGAGCACGTCCGGACCGGGCCGGCGCCGCGGCTCACCGTCCTCACCGACGACGAGGCCCTCGCCCACCTGCTCGGGCGCCGGCGATGACCGCCGTCAAGCCGGGCCTCGCCGCCGCCTGCTACGCCTGCAGCCACCCCGGCCGGCTCCACAGCGCGTCCACCGGCTGCGGCCGAACCGGCTGCTGGTGCACGCTCAGCCCCGACGACCTGACCGAAGCAACCGCAGGCGCCGAGCCAGCCCCCGCCCCGGCAGTGCAGCCGCCGGACGGTCGCGCCCTCAACCTCCTCGACCCGCCATGCGCGCGGTGCCCGCACCGGCGCGGCAAGCACCAGCAGAGCGGCTCCGGCTCGCCCTGCACCCGCTGCGCATGCCGCGGCTTCACCACGGAGGCCACCGATGCCGCACCCGCTCCCACGACGCCCGCACCGGCCGACGCTCCCCAGCCGCCGGCCACGCCTGCCCCGGCACCCACCGCCGCGCCAGTCACGTTCCGGGAGCCGGCCGACCAGCAGCCGGTGAAACCCCCGCGTCGCTCCCGCCGGGCCGAACCCAGTCGGCCGCCGGCGGCCCCCCACGGCGACGCGGACCAGGAGGTGGCGGCCGACGTTCCCCGTGCGGCGGCCGCCACCTCCGACCCCACCTGCCCGGGCACACACGCCGCCACCGACCACCGGCTGATGGCCGTCCTCGGCGTCGACGGGCTCGACCAGATCCTTCCCGAGGTCGCCCGCCTCAAGACCCTCGTCGGCCGGGAAGGGCAGCCCGGCTGGGACCACGTCTCCCGCGCCGATGTGATCTGGCAGACCGAGCGCGACCGCCGCGAGGCGACGCTGCTGGCCCGGGAGCACACCGCCCGGCAAGCCGAACTCGACGCCGTCCGGGCCGAGCTCGCCGAAGCCCGACGGCCCGACGTGGTGGCCCTGGACGGGCAGGCGCTGCTCGCGTACACCGCCTGGTTCTGCCGCCGCTGCTCGCAGCGGCGCTTCGACCCCGGCGACTGCCCCGACTGCCGCCGGCCCCTCGTCCCCGTCCACGTCCTCGTCATGCCCCGGGAGATCTGACCCATGACCACGACCAGCCCCACCCCGACGGCCGCCGTGCAGGTCCCGGACCTGGACGCCGCGCTCGCCGAGATCCGCGAGTTCAACAACCAGCGCAGCCTCTTCATCAGCAACCTGGAGAACCACGCTGGCCAGCAGGCCACGATCATCGCCAGGCTCATCGAGGAGCGCCGCGGCGAGACCACCACCGAGGGCAGCCCCCTGTGGGACGGCCGGGTCCACATGGGCCTCGCCGGCGCCACCGGCCTGCGCGCCTGGACCCTCGACGAGAAGACCACCGGGCCCGACGGGCGCACCCGCACCCGCGTCACCGTCAAGCGGGCCTGCAACGGCTGCGGCACCACCCTCGGCGACGCCTCCAACGACGACCTCGACCACGCCATGGCCGGCCTGCCCGCACCCGACGTCCGCCGCGAATGCCCGACCTGCGGACCGGCGCTCGCGCTGCAGGAGGCGAGCAACCGTGGCTGAGCCGCAGGTGTTCGAAGTGCCACATTCCCCGCCCGGCGTCACGCGAGTGCAGGGGATGGGCGGCTCAATCTGGGTGAAGGCGCCCCTCGACGACTTCTGGGAGTGCGTCGAGGGCGCCATGACGGGCGACTCGGGCACCTGGGCCTACGTCCTGACGTACGGCCCCCTCACCGACATCACCCCGCCGCGCGAGCCGCGCACCTGGCCGAAGCTGCAGGTCCCCGACGTCGAGGCCGTTCGCGGCGCCTCCGGCCGCGTCTACCGGCGCGTGTCGCAGTACGGCTCCACCTACGCAGCCCCGGCCGGAGACAGCCTCCCCTTCCTCGAGCTCCAGCGCACCGACGGACCCCTCACGGAGGTGCTCGATGCCGGCTGAGGAGCTCCTCACTCGCGCCGCGGCCAAGCTCCGCGAGATCGCCGAGGCCGCCACGCCGGGGCCGTGGACCGAGGACATCACCGGCAGCGTCCAAGGCCCCGACCGTCGGCGGGTGGTCTACTCCGTCGGCATCGCCGAGGGCCGGTTCCCGCGCGACAGCGACCGGGCGCTGATCACCGCCATGCACCCGCCGGTCGCGCTGGCCCTCGCCGACCTGCTCGACAGCTACGCGATACGAACCCCGTTCGCTGGCTGGGACGGGATCAACGGCCAGCACCTGATCGCACTCGCCCGCGCCGTGCTCCGCGAGGAGGCCGACCATGGCTGACGAGGCCTCGACGCCCCCACCGCCGGCGTACCCGACATCGGCGTGCACCTGCGGCGCGCTCGTCATCTGGACCGTCACCACCAGCGGCAAGCGGATGCCCGTCGACTCGACCCCGGCCGACGACGGCAACATCAAGCTCACCCACCGCGGCACGAGCCTGCCGCCGCTCGCCGTCGTCACCACCAACCCGGCGCAGCTGTTCGGCGTCCGCCACCGCTACCGGTCGCACTTCGCCAACTGCCCGCACGCGGCCTCCCACCGGCGGGGGCGGCGATGAGCACCTTCGAGCTGCGCGCCGTACAGCGGATCGTGGACCAGGCCCGGGCCGCCGGCGTCACCGTCCCCGACGAGGTCACCACCATCGCCAACCAGCTCGCGGACGCCGGCCACACCTCCTACCCGGCCCGCACCTGGGCTGAGCAGCACCCCGACGAGGCCGACTGGCCGGTCGGCTGCTGCATCGGCAACGACCTCGGCGGCCCCGACCGGTGCACCTGCTGGACACCGGTCTTCGAACTCGAGCAGCAGCCACCCCAGCCGCCCGAGCGGGCCGAGGACATCACCGTCCGCGGCTCGATGTGCGGCGACTGTGCCTTCCGGAAAGGCTCGCCCGAACGCGCCGAGG
The DNA here is from genome assembly GCF_040605515.1 of Dactylosporangium sp. NPDC005572. Taxonomy (NCBI): domain Bacteria; kingdom Bacillati; phylum Actinomycetota; class Actinomycetes; order Micromonosporales; family Micromonosporaceae; genus Dactylosporangium; species Dactylosporangium sp. NPDC005572. Next base: position 14,495 of record NZ_JBEXCY010000034.1, read on the forward strand.
GCTTCCTCGAGGAGGCCCTGTTCGAGCTGGCCGCCCTCGGCCAGGCGTTTTACTGCCACGACGGCATGCGCCGGCCCGCGTACTGGCAGCACCCCGACGGCCGGCGGATCGAGGGGTCCACCGCCGACTGGCAGCCGCCGATCGTCTCCGGCATCCCGTTCCGGGCCGACGGCCGGCCCGGGATGCTCTGCGCTGGCTGGATGGCCCGGGCCATCCGCGCGGACGCGAGGCAGCCATGACTGCGGCCCGGGCCCGACGCCGGCTCATGGCGTTCGAGCGGTACCGCCGGCGTGCGCTGCTGCTCGGCGCACGCCCGCACCTCGGCGTCGGCTCGTCCGAGCCGCACGTCCGGCTCTTCGGCCGTGTCGCAGCCGCCGCGGGCGACCCGTGGCGGCCCTGGGTTCCCCGCGACCCGCACGTGCGGCGGCCGCCGTGACCGGCCGGATCGTCCCCCGGTCGGCCGCCGTCACCAGGCGCACCCGCCCCCACGTCCCTGTCGAGTCGGTCGACGTGCCCGGCTGCTGCACCGTCTGCAACCTCCCGATCGGCCGCAAGCCCTATCCCAGCGAGCTCCACGTCGACCAGCTGCCCGCAGTCGACCCCGACATCACCGACGCCGAGCGCAGACGCCTCGGCGAGCATCAGGAGGACTGATCACATGGCCGTCCAGGTCGGCGCGCGCCGCGCGTTCGTCGCCCAGCACCCCGGCGCCTGCGGCTCCTGCGCCACCACCGTCGAGCCCGGCGACCTGCTGTTCAACGTCCCCGGCAACGAAACCCCATCGGGGCTCGACTGCTGCGGTGACCGGCCCGACGAGGACCTCACCGTCCTGCAGCGCTCCGACGAGGGCCTGTCCGTCGACGAGGACCCGCAGGCGGCGATCGCCCGGGTCCTGCCTCGAGGGAAGACCGGCCGCGACGCCTGCCCGAAGTGCTGGCTGTGATTCCCGCGTCCAACGGCGCCTGCGGCTGCTGACCCTGTACCTCCCGCTCGCCGCTGGCGAGTGGCCCACCCAACCAGGAAGGACACGAAGTGCCCGAAACGCCCGAGGACGACGACGGCCAGGTCCGGCCGTTCGCCGCGATCCTCGCCGAGATCGGCGGCGGCCGGCTCGCCGCCCGCCTCTCCGCCCAGCTGGCCGAGCTGACCACTGCGGTCGCCTCCACCGGCAAGAAAGGCCAGATCACCCTGACCGTCAGGGTCGAGCCGATGCGGAAGGCCGGCGAACACGCCGTCATGGTCACCGGCTCGTCGACCGCAAAGGTCCCCGAGGGCGAGGACGCCGCACCCGCCTCCGTCTTCTTCGCCACCCCGTCCGGGGTCCTCACCCGCGATGACCCCCGCCAGCCGCAGCTGCCGCTCCGCGGCCTGCCCACCGGAAAGGCAGCCAACGCCTGATGACCACCACCGTCGACGGCTCCGCCGTCACCGAGATCGCCGACCTCGCCACCGCGGCCACCGAGCCGTCACACGTCGAGCCCGGCAAGCTGTACGTCGCGATGGGCCCGAACGGCCCGGTCACCCTCGACTTCACCGGCGACGGCTACCGCGAGCAGCCCAAGCGCAAGACCGGCGCCACGACCGTCCGTGACGTCGCGAGCTTCGCCGCGTACTGGGGTAAGCACCACCAGCCCGGCCGGTCCGAGGTCTACGCCACCCGCGACGGGCTCAAGGTCACCGCCGTGATCGACACCCACGGCTCCGCCCTCGACGCCACCGGCTGGGGCCAGCACCGCCTCGTCCTGCAGCTCGAGCACACCACCGCCTACAAGGCGTGGACCAGCAAGTCGGGCATCGACATGTCCCAGGAAGAGTTCGCGAACTTCCTCGAGGACAACCGCACCGACATCATCAGCCCGCCGGCGGCGGAGATGCTCGAGGTCGCCCAGTCGATCCAGGCCACCACGAAGGTTTCCTGGGCGTCCGGGCACCGGCTCGCCGACGGCCAGCGCGTCCTCAACTACACCGAGGAGACCGAGTCCCGCTCCGGCACGCAGGGGCAGCTGGCCATCCCCGCCGAGATCGAACTCGCCCTGTTCGTGTTCAAGGGCGCCCCGGTCGCTGACCAGTTCGTGGCCCGGTTCCGGCACCGCCTCGTCCAGGGCCAGCTCAAGCTCCAGTACCGCCTCGACCGGCCCGACGACATCGTCGACGCCGCGTTCGAAGGCGTCGTCGCCGAGGTCACCGAGGCCTGCGCCACCACCGTGCTGCGCGGGACGCCGGCATGAGCAGGTTTGTCTCCAGAAATTAGCCACATTTGGCGATGAACTCGCACAACTCGTGCGACCGTCGCCGCCAATCGACCTGCAAGATCGCTCGGCCCGACCCTACTTCCCTGTGGGTCGGGCCGGCGGCGCACTAGATCAACAATCAATTGAGATCAATACATGGGGAGCCAATGAGCGTTCCGAAGCGACTGCGCTTCGAGGTGTTCCGCCGCGACGGCTTCCGCTGCCGCTACTGCGGCGCCACGCCGGACGAAGCCCAGCTCCGCCCCGACCACGTCGTCCCCGAAGCCCTGGGCGGCAAGACCGAGCCCACCAACCTGGTCACCGCCTGCGAGGACTGCAACGCAGGGAAGGCCAGCATGCTCATCTCCGGCACGATCGACGACATCGACGAGCGCACCATCCAGAGCCTCGCTAGCACGCTGCTGAACATCGTCAGCGACCACCTCGGTGACGACTACATCAACCCGCTGGCCGGCCAGGTCGTCGCAGAGGGCATCCCTCCGCTGTTCCAGCTGGAGGAGTGCGCTCGCCGGGTCGTTGTCAGGATGTCCGCCGAACTCCGCGCTGCCATGGCGGCGGTGCGCTGATGCCACGTATCCGCACGATCAAGCCTGACTTCTTCATCTCCGAGACCGTGTCCGCGCTGCAGTTCCGCACGCGCCTGACATGGATCGGCCTGTGGACGCACTGCGACGACTACGGCCGGCACCGGGACAACGTGAAGCTGATCAAGGCCGCCGTGTGGCCCCTCGACGCCGTCTCACTGCGCGACGTCACCGAGGACCTGGACGAACTCATCGCCGCCGGTCTGCTGTACCGGTACGCGGTCGACGGCCGAACCTACCTGCAGGTGACCAACTGGGACGAACACCAGAAGGTCGACCGGCCGTCGAAGAGCACTATCCCCGCCCCGACTGAGGGGTCCATCGTCGAGCCCGGCCAAGCGGACGTACCCGCAGGTCAGGACACTCGCGAAACACTCGCGAGCCCTCGCGAGCCTGCATCGAGCCCTCGTGACAGGAAAGGAAAGGAAGGGAAAGGAAAGGAAGGGACGCGCGCGAGCGCGCGAGAAGCACCCCCCGCCCAATGCCCCGAACACCTCGAAGACCCAGACCCACCCGCATGCGGCCGCTGCGCCAGCGCCCGCAAAGCCCGAGAACGCTGGGATCGCGAACAAGTCGCAACGGCCTCCGCCGCGCAACAAGCCCGCGCCCGCGACCACGCCGCCACAGCCAGAGCCGCCATCGACGCCTGCAAGCTCTGCGACGACCAGGGCTACCGCGGCACCCAGGTCTGCTCCCACGACCCGACACAGGCCGACCGCGCACGCAACGGCGCCGCAGCAGCCCGCGCCGTCGCCGGCGCAGCACGCCCACCCCGGCAGGGCCACCGATGACCACACCCGCCCGGAGGAGCATCTCCATGACCGACCAGCCCATGCAGGGATCGACCGACGACTACTGCTCGGCGTTCCCCGGAGAGCCGCACCACCTGGTCCACAGCGTCCAGCCCAACGCCCGCATCTCCGTCAGCCGGTGCAGCCTCTGCGGCTGGATCAACTTCGCCGACCTCCGCGAGCAGGCGCTCGCGCTGATCGCCGAGGGCCGCCGCCAGGCCACCGAGGACCGCGCCGGAGCGTATGACCGGGGCGTCGATCGCGGATTCGCCGTGGCGGTCGCCGCGCTCCGCGACGACGAGCGCTACACCACCTGGTGGTCGAGCACGCCCGAGTCGGTACGCCCCACGGAGCCGATCCGCCGGCACCTCGCCGACTACCTCGAGGTGGTCGGCCCGTGGGAGACCGACCAGCCCACACCCGAGAGGCCGACCGTGGCTGAGATCTCCGCGTACGAACTGTGGCGCCAGGCGGGCGGCGGCACCGACGCCTACGACCAGGCCGCCTACCGCCAGCTCATGCTCGACCACGGCCTCCTCATCGCGCTGGAGCCGGGCGAGACTGCCGAGCCGCTGCCGTGCGGCTGGCCGCACCGGCGTGTCGCCGAGGGGAGCGACCACCGTGACACCTGACCAGCAGCCCGACGCCGACCGTGAGCGCGCGGGTGACCCGATCATCGACCAGCTCGCCGCCGCCCGCACCGACCAGGGCACGTCATACCGGCAGCTTCAAGCCATGTCGGGGCTGTCCAGCGGCTTCGTCTGCGAGGTCGAGCAGGGCAAGCACTCCGTGTCGCTGCAGCACCTGCGCCGGTGGGCCAAGGCGCTCGGCTACGAAGTCACACTCACACCGCTCGCCGCCATGCTCGTGGTCGTCCCCGAGGACACCACCTGCGCCGTGTGCGGCGACGACATCTGGGCGACCGAACAAGCGCGGCCGATCCCAGCCGGCCTTCGGTGCCTGGTCTGCGACGTACAAGACCGACAGCCCGCCGGGCAGCCCGAGGACGGTGCCTGATGCCCCGCCGCATGCTCGTCGTCACCCGCGGCACCGAGCCCCAGGCACTCCTGAAGCTCGAGGTCCTCAACGCCGACATGCCACACCCCGGCTGGATGCGCTTCGAGCTGCAGGCCAGCGCCCCCGACTGGGAAGAACCCACCATCTGCTGGTACCGCGTCCCGGACGGGGCGAGCGTCGAGCTCCAGTCCGAGGTGACCGACGCCGACGTCATGGCCCGGCTCGCCGAGCAGCCCGAGGACAGGTCCACGCGGCGCCGCCTGACCCTCGGACGCCTCCAGCTCTACGTCGAGCCCCGGGACGCCTGGATCGGCGTCTACGTCGCACCGCAGGCGGTCTACGTCCTGCCGCTGCCGTTCATCGTGCTCCGTTGGACACGGGCCGCGAAGCTGTCCGAGGGGAGCGACCGCCGTGCCTGACCTCCGACCAACCTGCCCCACCTGCGGCGCCGACGTCGACCGCCTCCAGCCCAGCCCCGACGTCGGGCAGGGTAGCCAGGCCAACGTCATCGCCATCTACCCCTGCGGCTGCTGGCTCTCCCCAGCCGACGCCCGGGCCCTCGTCGCCGCACACCGCCGGAGCCGCACCCCGTGACCCTGTACCACGACCGTGCCCAAGCCGCCCTCGACTCCCTCAGGGCGGCCCTGGACGCGCTGAGCTACCGCGTCGGCCAGGCCCTCGTCTGGGCCCGAAGCATCCCGCGGGCGAAGTCTGACGGCCTCCGCAGCCCCCGCTATGGCACCCGCGGCAGCACCGGCGGACACGGCGACCCCACCGCCGGCGTCCTCATCGGCGGCGTCGCCCGCGCCGAGCGCCAGTCCGCCCGCGCCGAGCACCTCACCGGCAGCGTCACCGACACCCTGCGCTGGATCGTCCGCCGCCTGCAGCTGCCCACCGCAGGCAACCCGCTCGACAGCATCGAGGCCGCCCTGCCCACCCTCCAGCCCGCCACCTGCGCCGAGCTGACCCTGTGGCTCGTCGGCGAAGACGGCCGCATCCGCGCGCACCTCGGCGAGCTCGCCGACTACTACGACACCGCCGAGGGCATCGCCGCCCGCCTCACCACGCCCGAGCGGCCGATCGACGCCGCCCGGATCCGGGACTGGGCGCGCCGCGCCCGGACCGCCGGCGACCGCCTGTACGGGCTGCTGCCGGCAGTGCGCACCGGCGGGCCGCGGACCGGCAACAGCTGGTACCGCTTCGCGGACGCTGAGCTTGTCGCAGGGCTCACAGCCAGGCAAAAGACGAGTGTTGACAACCAGGCCGCATGATCATGTACCCTGTGATCACACACTGGCTGCTACAGGTGGCCTGTGCCCACAGCCCGGTCGAGCAGCCCAAACGCTCCCGGAACCCCAAGGGAACACCATGGCCCGAGCACTCAGGGTCTGCTGCTGCATCGGCTGCCCCGCCCACCCCGGCAGCTGCCCCGACCTCACCCCCAACCGCCGCTGCGGCCGCTGCGCACCTGTTGCCGAACGCGCCCGAGGCACCCGACAGCAGCGCGGCTACACCACCGAGCACGACCGCCTCCGCGCACAGTGGAAACCCAAGGTCGACGCCGGCCGAGTCGACTGCCACGCCCAGCGCTGCCTCGAGCCCACCCGCCGCATCCGACCCGGCACACCGTGGGACCTCGGCCACACCGACGACCGGCGCAGCTGGACCGGGCCAGAGCACAGCAGCTGCAACCGCGCCGCCGGCGGACGCGCCGCACACCCACCACGCTGAGGACCAAGCCGTGAGCGCCACCGAAAACGCCATCGACGAAGCCATCGCCGCCCACGCCAAAGCCGAAGGCTGGACCGGCGTCACCGCCGGCTGGATCGTCCTCGTCGCCACCGTCGACCACGACGGCGACAACACCGCATCCGGCGTCGCCACCATCTACCAGGGTGGCGACATGCAATGGCCCCTCGCGATCGGCATCGTCGAGGCAGCACGGATCAAGATGCACGCCGACTACGCCCGAGGCGAACCGTGACCCAGACACAGGGCCCCGTGTGCGGCATGTGCCACCCGCCCCGCCCGAGCGACCTGACCCGAGGGCCAGCCACCACCATCCACCTGTGCCCCGGCCACCAGCAGCAGCACGGCCAGCTGATGGCCAGGCTCGCAGACCTGGCCGACACCATGGTGATGGTCGAGCGGACGCACGCCTTCCCGCACATCGTGCACGCCGACCTCGGTCCCTGACCGAAGGTCACCCAACGTAATCAGGGGTGGGGGGATGACCCCTATGTCCGATTCCCGCAGGACCGCCGGGGAGGCAGCTTCCCGTCTGTACGGGTCTGGGAGTTCCACGCACAGCCTTTTCGTCACGCAAGGTGACGGAGACCGATTGCGGCGCAAGGCCGTGAGAGGGTGAACACGCATGCCTGGTATGGGTCCACCGCCCAAGGCGGACGTGGACCGGCGCCGACGCAACGCCACGGTCGCGATGACGGAGCTGCCGTCGGAGGGCCGCGGCGGGAAGCGGGCGCCGAACTGGCCGTTGATCCCGGACGTGGTGCTGACCGCGAAGCGGGACCTCGCGTCGTGGAAGGTCGAGGAGGCCGAGTTCGCCCTGGGGGAGCTGCGCGCTGCGGGTAAGCCGTGCGGCGTGGCGGAGGGCAGGCTCGACCGGGCCAAGGAGGCGCTGCTGATCCTGGAGCGGCAGCTCGGCGAGCAGCGCAAGCTCGAGGCGACGCTGTGGAAGGAGCTGTGGCGGCTGCCGCAGGCGGTGCAGTGGGAGGCGTTGGGCTGGACGCGGGATGTGGCGCAGTACGTGCGGCACAAAGTGATGGCGGAGCTCGGCGACCTGGACTCGGCGAAGGAGGCCAGGCAGTGGTCGGACCGGCTCGGGCTGACCCCGCTGGCGATGCTGCGGCTGCGGTGGAAGGTCGTCGTCGACGAGACCGCGGCGCGACGGCAGGAGCGGCAGCAGACGGCCGCGCAGGCCGGGCCGGGGGTGTCGGCGAGGCAGCGGCTGAGAGTCGTTGACCCGGCTGGGGCGTAGCGGCGATGCCGTGGCGCGGGCCGAGTTACCCGGGTGAGTTCCCGAGCCTCGGCTGGCTGAACGGCGAGTGGATCGAGCGGCACTGTGTCATCCCGGACGGCGACCGGATCGGTGACCCGTACCTGCTCACGGACGAGATGTGGACGTTCCTGACGTTCCACTACCGGCTGCGTCCGAAGGCCACCGTCGAGGAGTGGCAGGCGGCGTGGGCGTACCGCAGGTCCCAGCTCGTCCGGCCGCAGAAGTGGGGCAAGGGCCCGCTGACGGCGGCGATGATCTGCGCCGAGGCGATCGGGCCGGTCCGGTTCGCGGGCTGGGCCGAGGGCGGCGAGCGGTACCGGTGCGCCGACCACGGCTGCGGCTGCGGCTGGGAGTACGTCTACGAGCCGGGCGAGCCGATGGGCCGGCCCTGGCCGCGTTCGTCGGTGTGGATCCAGGTCACCGCGACGTCGGAGGACCAGACCGACAACGTGTGGCGGGTCCTGCTGCCGATGATCTCGGCTGGCCCGCTCGCGAACGTGATCCCGGACCTGGGCAAGAGCGACATCAACGTGCCCGGCGGCGGCCTGATCGAGGTCGTGACGTCTTCAGGCCGGGCCCGGCTCGGTCAGCGGATCACGTTCGCGGTGCAGGACGAGACGCACTGCTGGCTGGAGAGCAACGGCGGCTGGAAACTGGCCGACAACCAGCGCCGGAACCTGTCCGGTACCGGCGGCCGGGCGGTGGAGACCACGAACGCGTGGGATCCGTCGGAGCAGTCCGTCGCGCAGCGCACGAACGAGTCGTCGGCCCGGGACGTCCACCGCGACCACCGCATCCCGCCGCGGCCGTCGCTGCAGAACAAGGCGGAGCGCCGCCGGGCGCTGCGGATCGCCTACGGCGACTCGATGGGCCCGGGCAAGTGGGTCAACATGGACCGGATCGACGGCGAGGCCGTCGAGATCGCAGAGAAGGACCCCGGTCAGGCGCTGCGGTTCTACTGGAACATCCCGGACGCCGGCGCCGGCGAGTGGCTCGACGGCGAGAAGTGGGACGCCCTGGCCAGGCCGCGGAACGTCCCGGACGGCACCCCGGTCGTGGGTGGCCTCGACGGGTCGGACACCGACGACTGGACGGCGATCCGGCTCGAGACGGAGGACGGCTACCAGTTCACGCCAACCTACGGGCCTGACCACAAGCCCTGCATCTGGAACCCCGCCGACCACGGCGGCCAGGTGCCGCGACTGGAGGTCGCCGCCGCCGTCGACGAGATCTTCGAGCGGTACGACGTCGTGCGGTTCATGTTCGACCCGCCCGACTGGAAGACCGAAGGGGACGGGTGGGCGGCGAAGTTCGGTGAGAAACGCGTCGTGCGGTTCGAGACGTACCGGTCGGTGCAGATGCACGCCGCCGTGGAACGGCTGCACACCGACGTGCTCAAGGCCGATTCGACGTTCACGCACGACGGTTGCGTAATCACGAAACGGCATGTGCGCAACGCCCGGAAGGCCGCCCGAACCGGGCGGGTGTACGTGCTGAAGAAGGCCTCGCCGAAACAGAAGATCGACGCCGCAGTGACCTCGGTCATCGCGCATGAGGCCGCGGGCGACGTCACGGCGGCGAAGCTGTGGCCGAAACCCAAGGTGAAGTCGAAGATGATCGTCCGCCGCTGACACGCGCAGGCCTCGGAAGGAGGGCGACGACGTTGGTGCTGCCCTCCGACCCGGACAAGGCCGTCGGGTACCTGTACCAGGAACTCGTCCGTGACGAGCCGCGGCTGAAGCTCAACGACCTGTACTACGAGGGTCAGCAGCCGCTGCAGTTCATGGCGCCGATGCTGCAGGACGAGCTCGGTGACCGGATCACCGAGCTGGTGCTGAACTGGCCCCGGCTGGGTACCCGCTCCTACCTGTACCGGCTGCGGCTGATCGGGTTCCGGTACGCGCGGCCGCGGCGGGCGCCGGTCGGGCCGGTCACCTCGGTCCCGGACGACGACCTGGACGATGAGATCTGGGGCGGCTGGATCGACAACGGGCTCGTCGCCGGCAGCCGACAGGGCATCATCGAGGGCCTGATCAACGGCCGCTGGTACACGATCATCGGCGGCCGCGGCGACGACGAGGACAGCGACGGCGAGGGGTTGCCGCTCATCACCGTCGAGCACCCCACCCAGGTGTACAGCGAAGCCGACCCGCGCACACGGCAGACCGCGGCCGCGGTGAAGCGGTGGATCGACGACTACGAGACCCAGGCCGCGACGCTGTACCTGCCGGACGAGACCCGCCACTACCGGATGACCTCCGGGGAGTGGCGGGAGCTGCCGGAGGAGCGCGACGAGCACGGCTTCGGCGTGGTGCCGGTCGTGAAGTGGCCGAACGAGGACCGGCTGCTGCGCCCGGGCGGCACGTCGGAGTTCCGCGACGTGATCCCGCTCGCGGACGCGGCCAACAAAATGGCCACCGACATGATGATCTCCGGCGAGTTCCACGCGATGCCGCGCCGCTGGGTGTTCGGCATGAAGGAAGACGACTTCGTCAACGAGGTCGGTGAGGCCCTGTCGACCTGGCAGTCGATCGCCGGCCGGCTGTGGGCCACCGACAAGAAACCGGACGAAGTCGCCGCCGGGCAGTTCCCCGAGGCGGACCTGTCCAACTTCCACAACACGATCAAACTGCTGGCGCAGCTGGCGGGGCAGATGCTGGACCTGCCACCGCACTACATGTCGTTCAACACCGACAACCCGGCCTCGGCGGACGGGATCCGGGCGTCGGACTCGCGGATGGTGGCCCGGGCCGAGGACAAACAGGTCGCGCTCGGCGAGGCCGCGAAACTCACGATGCGGATCTGGCACCGGTCCCTGACCGGGATCTGGGACGCCCGGCTGCGCCGGCTCGAGCCGGTGTGGCGGGACCCTGCCACGCCGACGGTGGCGCAGGCCGCCGACGCCGCCGTGAAGCTGTACCAGGCCGGGATCGTGCCGCTGCGGCAGACCCGGATCAAGCTCGGTTTCCAGCCGGCCGAGATCGACCAGATGGAGGCCGAGGACGCCAAGGCCGCGGCCGCCGACCCCCTGGCCGACATCGCCCGCCAGCAGGCGGGCAGCGGCGCCGACCAGCCCGACCTCGACGGCCCCGGCACCGACGACGAGGAGGACGACGACAGCGGCGGGCAGGCGTGAGCACCGCCGGGGCGCTGCGGGTCGCGGAGCGCCACGCCGGCCGGCAGCGGCGGCTGATGCGGTCCGTGTCCGCCGCTATGCGCCGACTGTGGTCGTCGGTTACCTTCGCCGACCTCGACGGGTCATGGCTGGCGGTGTCCGACACCGCGCTGGTCACCGTGACCGCCGCGCAGCTCGCCGCGGCGGGCACCGCCGACGCATACCTCACCGCGGTCCTCGCCGAGCAGGGCATCGACCCGGCCGGTGCCGGGCGGGTCGTGCCGGAGCGGCTCGCCGGGATCGCCAGCGACGGCCGGGCCCTCGAGACGCTGCTGCAGCGGCCGGTCGTCGCCGCGAAGCTCGCGATCCGCGCCGGGGCGACGCCGACGCGGGCCCTCGCCACCGGCTACGCCACCCTGGACCTGATCGCGACCACCCAGGTCGGCGACGCGGGCCGGGCCGCCGACCAGGTCGCGCTCACCGCCCGCCGGCGGGTCGGCGGCTACACCCGGATGATCTCCGGGCGGTGCTGCTCGCGGTGCGCGATCCTCGCCGGGCGCTGGTACCGCTGGAACACCGGCTTCCTGCGGCATCCCCGCTGCCGGTGCCGGCATATCCCGAGTGCTGAGGACCGGGCCGGTGACCTGCGCACCAACCCGCGGCTGTACTTCGCCAGCCTCCCCACCGCCGACCAGAACCGGCTGTTCACGAAAGCCGGGGCGGAGGCGATCCGCGACGGCGCCGACATCAGCCAGGTCGTCAACGCCCGCCGCGGGATGAGCACGACCAGGCTGGCCGGCCGGGACCTGGCGGTCACCACCGAGGGCACGACGACCCGCGGAGTCGCCGGTCGCCGGCTCGGCGCGAGCACCACCGCCACGAAGGCCGCCGGCGACCGCTACCGGCGCGCGAAGGCGCCGCGGCTGATGCCCGAATCGATCTACCGGATCGCCGACGGCGACCGGGAAGAGGCGATCCGGCTGCTACGCGCCAACGGCTACCTGCGGTAGCCACTCAGACCACCCGGGCGCGCAAGGCGCCGGGCTGATTCCGCAACGGAGTCACACGTGAAGATCACACTGCCGGTGGTAGGCCCAGACCTGCCGGTCCACCCCTACACCGGCCTCACCGCGATCGGGCTGCGCCGCAACGGTGCCCCGATCTGGCCCGTCCGTGGCGGCGCCCCCGACGCAGACGACGACGAGGACGGCGGCGACGACGACCAGGACGCCGGCGACGACGACCAGGACGATGCCGGCGACGATGACCAGGACTCGGGCAAGGACCAGGACAAGGACAAGCCGCTCGGCCGTGCCGGGGAGCAGGCCCTGTCCCGGGAGAAGGACAAGCGGCGCAAGGCCGCTGCCGCCCTACGCCCCTGGACCACCCTGGCGAGGGAGCTCGGCGTGTCCACGCCGGCCGAGGTCAAGGCGCTGGTCGACAGGAAGGCCGGCGACGACAAGGACGCCGACACCGAACGGCAGCGTCGGGAGGCGGCGACGGCCGCGACCGACAAGGCCAACGCCCGCATCGTGCGGTCAGAGGTGAAGGCCGCCGCCACGGGGAAGCTCTCCGACCCGAAGGACGCCCTCGTCCACCTCGACCTCGGCCAGTTCGAGGTCGACGACGACGGCGACGTCGACGAGGACGCGATCGCCGAGGCGATCGACGACCTGCTGAAGAAGAAGCCGTACCTGGCGGCCACGCCAGCGAAGAAGCGTGGCCAGCAGAAGGACGCCTCCCAGGGCGCCCGGAACAAGGCCACCACCTCCGCCGCGGACCGGGCCAGCGCGCGGCTCGTCCGCCTCGGCCTGAAGAAGCCAACGAGCAGCTGACCCAGCCCCGCACGTACCCCGGATGAGGCACGGTCGGCGGCCCGGATCACGAGAAGAGGGAATCCATGTACAGCGACATCGGGCTGACCAAGACGTCCGGGGTGACCGGCGGGCCCAGCTGGGCCGGCGAGTTCCCCGTCGACGTCGCCCCGATCACCCTGGACGCCGACGCGTTCCTCGCCGTCTTCACCGACGGCTACGTCCCGTCCGGTGTGGTGATCGCGAAGGTCACCGCGACCGGCCGGTACGCCCCGTACGGCGGCAGTTCCGAAGAGGTCCAGACCGTCACGATTACCGGCACCCCGACCGGCGGCACGTACACGCTGACGTTCAACGGGCAGACCACCGCGGCGATCCCCTACAACGCGACCGCCGCGCAGGTGAAGACCGCCCTCGAGGCGCTGTCGACGATCGGCGCCGGCAACGTCACCACCGCCGGCGGCCCGCACCCCGGCACCGCGGTCACGGTCACGTTCGTCGGGACCCTGGCCAACACCAACGTGGCCCAGATGACCGCGAACTCGGCCGGCCTCACCGGCGGCAGCACCCCGACGGTCACCGTCACCACGACCACGGCCGGCGGCACCGAGCTCGGCTCGGCCGGCACCGAAACCGCCCGCGGGCACCTGCTCAACGACCGGCAGGTCCGCGCCGGCAAGCACGTCGACGCCGCCCTCTACTACCGCGGCCGCGTCTACGAGGACCTGCTCCCCGCGGGCAGCCTCTTCGACGAGAACGCCCGCGCTGACCTCGCCGCCAGCATCTACTACGACAAGGTGGGCGCCTGATCATGGCAACGATGGCCCTCGAACTGACCGACCCCGAGGAGATGACCCTCGTCGCTCGGCAGATCCCGTTCCCCGGCGGTGTCCTGGACCAGTGGCTGCCGCCGCAGACCCGCCGCGACCACCGCTACCGGTTCCGCCGCTCCGACCGGTCGCTGCGCCGGGCGATGCCGTTCCGGCCCTGGAACACCCCGGCCGTGCCGCTCGACCGCGGCGAAAACTACGAGGTCACCGGCCGGATGCTGCCGCTGTCCGGCATCCTGTGGCTGCTCGAGGAGGAGGCGCAGCTGCTCGACGCAGCCCGCGCCGCCGGCGACGAGCAGGGCATCGCCGACGTCTTCGACCAGGACCTGGTCAACCTCACCCGCGGCGCGCTGCAGCGCATCATGATCGCCCAGGGTGAGGTGATCTCGACCGGGAAGGTCACGATCGGCACCCAGGCGGCGCCGGAGAACCGGCTCCAGCTCGGCTCCGTCGACTTCGGCCTGCCCGCGGCGAACTACATCACCGCCGCGACGCTGTGGTCGGCGCCGACCCCGGACATCCTCGGCCAGTTCGACCTGTACAAGCAGGTCTACAAGAAGGGCACCGGCGGTGAGGTCGTGCCCGGCGCGGCGATCATCTCCACCCGCATCCGCAACGTCATGCTCAAGGACACCGACCTGCGCAACCTGCTCGCGACGCTGATCGGGGCACCGCCGTCGATCAGCGAGCAGGCGCTGCGGTCGCTGCTGACCGACCGGGAGTTCCCGGAGCTGATCGTCGACGACACCGAGATCCCCGACCACACCGGCAAGATGGTCCGGCAGATCCCCGACGACCGGATGATCCTGCTGCCGAAGCGGCCCAGCCAGCCCGGCGGCATGATCGTCGGCCGGACCCAGTGGGGCCTGACCGAGGAGGCGAAGAAGATCCAGCGCGCCAACCGGATCAGCGCCGAGAACGCCCCCGGCCTCGTCGCGGTCGCGATGGAGTCGGAGAACCCCGTCCACACCGGGACGCTGGTCACCGGCATCGCGATGCCGGTGCTCACCGACCCGGACCTGGTCATGTCCGTGAAGGTGCTGTAACCCATGGCGAAGATCCTCAACGCGAACACGATCGTCCGCGCCTCCGACGGCACCCTCGCCCTGCTCACCGAGGGCATGCCCGTGCCGCGGTGGGCCGCCGACCAGGTAGGCGAGCACCTGCTGACCAGCGCTGGCGACCCCGCCGACACCGTCGACGAGGTCGCCGACCTGCGCCGCCAGTTGGCCGAGGCCAACGCCGCGCGGGAGGCCGCCGAGGCCGCCCTGGCCGACCAGCACGACGTCGACGTCGACGACGAGGACGAGGACGAGGACGAGGACGACGACGTCGAACCGGGCGAGCTGGGGGAGCCGGGCGAGCCGGGCCCGGCCGGCGACAGCGCGAGCAAGCCGCCGCCGCGGGCCGGTGCCGGCTCCGACCGCGAATCGTGGGCCGCCTACGCCACCCGCAACGGCGTCGACGTGGCCGCCGACGCCAAGCGCGACGAGATCATCGCCGCGCTCGACACCGCCGGCGTGCCGACCAAGTAGCACCCTCCTCGAGGGAGCGGAATCCAGACCCGCTGTGGCTGCCGGAGCGGGCCGGCAGCCACAGCCGGACACAACTTCAAGGAGGCGGCCCGTGCCGGAGCTGTTCGAGCTCACCGAGCTCGCGTCGTACCTCCAGCAGGACCTCGACGCATCCAGCGCCACCCTGGCCCGGGAACTGACCACCACCGGAATCCGGCTGGTCGTCGGCCCGGCCCGGTGGGCAGCACTCACCACCGGACAGGCCACCGATCTCAAGGGCCTCGCCCTCGACATCGCCCGCCGGCTGTACCTCAACGCGGAGATGCGCCGCTCGGAGCGGATCGACGACTACGAGTACACGAACGCCACAGAGACGCTCGGCGACACCGAACTCGACGAGGACGAGAAAGACCGGGTCCGGCGGATCTTCGGCATGCGGACCAGCGGCGGCGCCTACACCATCACCCCAGCCAGCCCACGCCCACGGCACGCGTGCTCGCCGGCGTACCGGCGCCCGATCTACTAGGAAACGGAGGCGGCCGGGATGGCCGACGGCGTCTTCAACAACGTCAAGGGCAAGGTCAAGTACTACACCGAGCTGCCCGCAACCAACGACGCGCTCATCGTCGTGCTAATCAAGGCCAGCGGTCTCGAGGCCGACGACACGCTCAACAACTACGACGACCTGGCCGCGCTGCTCGCCGCAGCCAACGACGAGGCCGACTTCACGAACTACACCCGCAAGACCCTGGCGTCGATCACGAACACCGTCGACGACACCGCCAACCGGTTCGACGCCGACGCCGCCGACCTCACCTACACGTCGGCGGGTGGCGCGACGAACAACAGCATCGGCAAGGCGATCGTCTGCTACGACCCGGACACCACGACCGGCACGGACAGCTCGATCATCCCGCTGACGTACCACGACTGCGTGTTCACGACCGACGGCACAGATCAGGTGGTCTCCTTGGCCGCCGCCGGCTTCTACCGCGCGCAGTAACACGGAGGGGGTACAGCCGTGGGCCGGCGCTTCAACGGCAGCAGCGACTTCCTGCTGATGAACATCGGCAGCGTGCTGGGCACGCTGGACGGCGGCCCCCGCACGTTCGCGTACATCGCCCGCCTCTTCGACCAGACCGACGGCGCGGTCATCCACACCCGCATCGGCTCGTCGACGGCGAACAATGATCAATGCTGGTGGGTCGAGCACGCCGGAAACGCGTGGAACTACGGCACGAGGGTGGCGGCCCGCGATATCGGCGACGCCCCGATTGGTGACCTCGCGGTGTTCGTCGTACGGAAGGCCGACGGTGGATCGGCGTTCCCCCGCGGCCGGGTCATCAACCTCGACGCCAGCAGCGCGGTCACCGATGTCACGGCCGGTACCTCGCTCCCGGACAACGATGCGCCCGGCGTCACCGGACAGCTGCGGATCGGCCAGTGGCCCGCCAGCGAGTTCCTGAACGCCGACCTGTTCTGCCTGGCCACGTGGAATCGTGAGCTGTCCGACGCCGAGACGCTCGACCTGGACCCGGCCGGCGGTGCCACCTGGGCCGATTGGCTCGACGCTGGCGGGCTGGGCAGTGGCTTGGTCGGCGCGTGGCCCTTCAACCAGGCCACCAGCACGGACCCGGTCCCGGACGACTCCGGGAACGGCGCCACCTCGTCGGCGATCACCGGCACGACGATCGTTGCTGAACCGGCTGCCCTCAGCGGCTTCTTCACCGCCGGTAACCCGCCCGTGGTCCTCGGCCAGGCCGTCGAGTCGGACACCGCGGCCGCACTGACCCGCACGAAGCGGCGCAGCCTCGGCCAGGCCACCGAGACCAGCACGGCGAACCCGCTCACCCGGTCGAAGCGCCGGGCAATCGGCCAGGCCATCGAGGTGGACACCGGCGGCGCGCTGACGCGGGTCAAGCTGCGGCTCCTCGGCCAGGCTGTCGAGAACGACACCGGCATGCAGCTGGCCCGGTCCAAGCGGACCACGCTCGGCGGCGCCGTCGAGACCGACACGGCCCGACCGCTGACGCTCGGCGGCGCCGTCGTCCTCGGCCAGGCGATCGACACCCAGCTCGCGCTGCCGCTGTCGACCCTGTCCGTCGTGGTGCTCGGCCAGGCCGTCGAGACCAGCAGCGCCAGCGTGCTGGGGCGCAGCAAGCGGCGCAGCCTCGGCCAAGCCGCCGAGACCGACACCGCGAACGCTGTCACCGCGCCCAGCCACGGACGGCCCGTCGTCGCCCGCCCGAACACCGGCCGGGTCATCCGACCCGACACCGGCCGCGTGATCCGCCCCTGAGGAGGTGCCCGTGTCTCGTGAGAGCGTCCTGGCCGCCGGCCGCCGCGCCGCCGAGCGGGGCATGGTCGACACCTGCCGGATCACGCGGGTCACCGCGGTCGACACCGATGAGACCACCGGCGAGACGACCTCGGTGGTCGAGACCCTCTACGACGGCAGATGCCGGGTGCAGCGGCGGGGCTCCGAGGCGCAGCGGGAGAACATCGGAGAGGCGTCGCTTGTCCTGCTGCGCGTCGAGCTGCAGCTGCCGATGTCCGCGGCAGGGCTGCGGGAAGGCGACGACGTGGAGATGACCACCTCGGTCAACGATCCCGACCTGGTCGGGAGGACGTTCCGGGTCCGGGACGTGCCCGACAAGACCGACGCGACGGCCCGGCGTCTGACCTGCGTGGAAGTGACGAGCTGATGGTGGCCGTAACAGCAACCGTGACCGGTGAACGCGAACTTCTAGCGCTCCTGACAAGGGCGCAGGGCCGGGCGCCGGACGAGGTGCGGGCGGTCGTGACCAAGGGTGCCCTGAACATCAAGAACGACTGGCGGCAGCGGTGGTCCGGGATCGCCCACGCGCCGGCGCTCGGCTCGGCGGTGACGTTCGACGTGTTCTACACCCTGACCGCGGTGAACGCCGAGATCGGCCCTGATAAGCAGCGCCGCCAGGGAGCCTTGGCCAACCTCATCGAGTTCGGCAGTGAGAACAACGCGCCGATCCCGGGCGGCCTCCCGGCGCTGCAGACCGAAGAGCCGAAGTTCGCGCTGGCGCTCGAGGGCGTGCCGATGAAGCTCCTGAGCTAGCTCTGCCGATCGCTCGAACGGAGGTGGCGAGTGTCGCTGCAGCTGCACGCCAACGCGTTCCTCGGGCTCCTCCGCGAGTCCGCCGGGCTGGTCGTCCTGCCCGTCGCGCCAGGGACGCCCGGGAGCGGGCGGGGCATCGTCCCCGCCGGCAGGAAACCGCCGTACGTGGTGGCCTACTTCGCCGCCGAACGGCCGTCGGGTGGCCGGCTCGACGGCCGGTCGACGCGCATGGTCGTCCGCGGCTACTTCCACTGCGTGGGTGAGACCACCACCGCTGCTCAGGCGGTCGCCGACCAGGTCGCTGCCGCAGTGCTCGACGTCAAGCCGGTCATCGCTGGGCGGGCCTGCTGGCCGATCCGGCACGAGGCCAGCCAGCCGCCGCCCGAGCCCAACGAGTCCACCGGAGGGCTCGTCGTCGACCTGGTCGACGTGTACCGCCTGGAGTCCATGCCCGGCTGAGGGCACAACGTACGACGAGGAGCATCGATGGCGGAGATTCTGCCTGTCACCCTGGGTAAAGCGGGGACGAAGCCGACACTCAACAACGCGGCCGCCGGCGACACCGCGAGGTGCGGCGACGGCTACTTCCTGGTCGCGAAGAACACCACCGGGTCATCGGTCACCCTGACCATCGTGGTGCCGGGGAACACGTCCTACGGCGAGCCGAACCCGGACCCGCAGTGGACCATCGCGGCCACCACCGGTGAGGTGTGGATCCCGCTGATCGACGCCTACCGCGACCCGTCCGACGGGAAGGCACACCTGACCTGGTCCGCTACTGGTGCTGGGATCACCCGCGCCGTCGTCAAGCGGTAGGCGGCCATGCCCAACTGGATCAGGGTCAAGGACGACGTCACCGGGCACGAGTTCGACGTCGAGGAGCGGGCCCTGCGGCCCGGCGTCACCCCTATCGCGTCGTACCCGGCGAACAGCGGCCCGAACGCGCGGCCGCGGCCCGCGAAGACGCTCGTCGACAAGGACGGGAAGCCGGCCAACCGCCCGGCGCCCAGCGAGCTCCACGACAGCGGCGACCAGTCGGAATCCCCGACCGGCGAGACCGCCACTCGAGGAAAGAGCCAGCGAACCCGACCGGCCGCGCCGGCTGAGAGCGAGGAGAAGCAGTCATGACCCAGCCGACGTCCGTGCCCGCCGATGGCAGCCTCAAAGCAGTCTGGGTGCCCGTCCTGGCCGACCCGACCAACCCCACCGCCGCCGAATGCAACGCCGGCGGCGCCCTCGACGCCTCGTGCTACCTGACGGACACGGGCTTCACGCCGAACACCGACGAGCAGGCGATCGTCGACAACCGGCTCTGCTCCCGCCAGACGTTCGAGCAGCCCGGCCGGTACACGGACAGCCTCGAGCTCGGCTACGTCCACAACCCGGCCTCGCCCGGCGACAACCAGGCCTACACCACGTTCGCCTACCGCACAGCCGGGTACATCGTCACCCGGTGGGGTCTCGACTTCGAGGACGACATCGCGGCCGGCGACATCGTCGACGTCTACCCGGTGAAGTGCGGCATCCAGCGGAAGTCTCCGCCCGAGGCGAACTCGGTGCTCAAGGTCATGCAGAAGATGTTCGTGACCGGCACCGTCCGGCGCGACGTGGTCGTCTCCTGATGGCCGACTTCGCGGAACTGCTCGGGCAGGCCCGCCTGCCCGAGCGCACCGTCTCCGTGTGTCTCCGCGGCGACCTGGTCGCCGAGCTGGAGGAACTCGACCGCCAGTTCGACGAGGCCGAGCAGGCGCCCGCCGGCGACGGCCGGCTCACGTCGGGCGCGGCACGGCGGCGCATCGCCGAGCAGGCGGCCGAGCTGCGCGAGCAGATGCAGCAGTCGACGGTGGCGTTGCGGCTGCGCGCGCTCGCCCGTCGATCGTGGGACGCCCTGGTCAAGGCGCACCCGCCGCTGGAGGGGAACCAGGAACACGCCGCCCTCGGCTACAACAGTGACACGTTCTTCGAGGCGCTGGTCCGCGCGTCGATCATCGATCCGGTGATCACCGCCGAGCAGTGGAACCAGGTTCTGGACGTGCTCACGGCACGCCAGTGGCGGACGATCGTCGGCGCCGCGCAGGCGCTCAACGTGCGCGATGTCGATGTCCCTTTCTCGCGCGCCGCCTCGCAGCTGACTCAGGGCTCCGAACCCGAGTAGAGACCGCGCGGCGGCTCGGCATCAGCCTCCGGGCGTTCGATGGGTGGACCCCGCAGCGGGTCACGGTCCACGAGTACGACGGCGCCACCGGCCGGCTGGTCCGGTCGTTCGAATCCGTCGAGTCCGAATGGGACGCCACCGAACAGGGCTGGATGCTCGCGCTGGCCGAGCATGAGGCCAACCGCTGCCACGTCTGCGGAGGTGACCTCCGCCAGTGCTGGGACCGCGACAGCGAGGGCGGCTGGCGTGTCCCGGCGCCCATCCGGTGCCAGCGGGCAACCGCGATCGCGAACGCCCGGAAGTCCTACGACGAGAACCCGGACGTACCGGCGGCGCATGCGCTGATCTTCTGGGCCGAGCGACGAGAGGGGGGAACCGACGATGGCCGTCCGCACCGTGTCCGTCGCGCTCAAGGCGCAGGTCGGTGATCTCGTCTCCGGGTTCGGGACCGCCGTGCGGGCGACGAAGGGCTTCAACGAGGAGCTCGCCAAGCTGGGCCGGGAGGCGCCGCACAAGCTCAACGACATCACGATGGCGGCCGGCGGGATGGGGCTCGCGCTGCTGACCGCGGCCGGGTACGCGGTGAAGGCCTCCACCCAGTTCGACAAGCAGATGTCCGAGGTGGGTGCGGTCGCCGACGCGACCGGGCAGGAACTCGGGAAGCTGCGCGAGGCCGCCCTGGCCGCTGGTGCGGCAACCGCCTACTCGGCGACGGAGGCTGCGAAGGCGGAGGCCGAGCTGGCCAAGGCCGGCCTCAGCACGTCGCAGATCCTCGGCGGCGCCCTCACCGGGGCCCTGTCGCTGGCCGCAGCCGGGTCCCTCGACCTCGCCGAGGCCGCGGACGTGGCGGCCAAGACGATGAACGTCTTCCAGCTGTCCGGCCGCGACGTCGGCCACATCGCCGACGTGCTGTCGGCGGCGGCGAACAAGTCGGCCACCGACGTCCACGAGCTTGGCCAGGCCCTGAAGATGGGCGGGCTTGCCGCCAACGCGGCCGGGATCACGCTCGAGGAGACCGTCGGGACCCTCGCCGCGTTCGCCGACCACGCGCTGGTTGGTTCCGATGCCGGTACCAGCCTCAAGACCATGCTGATGATGCTGCAGGCGCCGACCGAGAAGTCGGCGAACCTGATGCACGACCTCGGCATCGAGGCGTACGACACCGGCGGCACGTTCGTCGGTGTCGCGAAGCTCGCCGACGAGCTGCAGACGTCGCTCGGTGGCATGACCCAGGAGCAGCGCAACGCCGCCCTGGCGACGATCTTCGGCGCCGACGCCATGCGAGCGGCCAACATCCTCTACGAGCAGGGCGCCCGCGGCATCCGCGAGTACACCGAGGACGTGAACGACCAGGGCGCCGCCGCCGAGGTCGCCGCGAAGAAGCTCGACAACCTCGCCGGCGACCTCGAGCGGCTGCGGGGATCGATCGAGACCCTGGCCATCGACAGCGGCTCCGGGGCGTCCGGCGGTCTGCGGAAGCTGGTCCAAGGCCTGGACTCTGTCGTCGACTCGGCTTCCGCCCTACCGGCCTCCCTCCAGACCGGCCTGGTCGTGCTCGGAGGGGTCGGCGGTGCCGCGCTCCTCGCCGGCGCTGGCCTGCTCAAGGCTAAGCAGGCCACAGACGAGGCGCTCAGGTCCATGAGCGAGATGGGGCCCACCGGCGCGCGGGCCTCGCGGGCGCTGAGCGTGATGGCGTCCTCCGCGACACGGCTGGGTGTCGCTGCCATCGCGCTGCAGACGTTCTCGGCGGCGTGGGCCGCGTTCGGGTCGGACCCGTCGGCGGAAGCCCTGAAGATCCCTCGTCTCGCCAAGGACCTCGAGGAGTTCGCCAACAGCGGCAAAGTCGCCGGCGAGGCGGCGAAGAACTTCGGGAGGGACCTGGAGCTGCTGAAATACGACCTGGGCACGCTCGACACCAGCGGCGGCGCCAAGTTCGGCAACTGGCTCGCCGGCACCGTCGAGGGTCTCACCGGCCTCGGGAACGTCGCCGACGAGAGCCTCGTCCACGCGAAGCAGCGCCTGGGTGAGCTCGACAGTGCACTCGCCCAGATGGTGACCTCCGGCAATGCCGAGGAGGCCCAGAAGGCTTTCGACCGCATCGCCGAGGCCGCGAAGAAACAGGGCGTGTCCATCGACGAGCTGAAGGCCGGCCTGCCTCAGTACGTCGCCGCCATGGCGGACGCCGACGCGGTCCAGCTCAAGGGCATCGAGGTCAACGAACGCAACAACCAGTCGTTGATCATGATGAACAGCAGCCTGCGAGCCGTGATCTCATCCCTGGGCAGTTTCCAGGCGGCGTGGGAGCAGTTCAACGGCGGTGCGATCAGCATGTCGGAGGCCCAGATCGCCGTCGAGGACGCCCTAGACGGGCTCGACGAGCAACTCGACAAGCACAACGCCAAGCTCAACGCGTCGAAGACCGGCTACGACCTGAACACCCAGGCGGGTCGCGACGCGCAGCAGATGCTGAACGAGGTCGCCAAGTCGGCCGCGGCCGCCGCGCAGGCCACGTACGAGCAGACCGGCAGCGTCGACCAGGCCGCCGCGACGTTCGAGAGCTACAAGCAGCGGCTCATCGAGACACTCGACCAGAGTGGCCTCACCCGGGCCGAGGCCGAAGCTTTGGCGGAGCAATACATGCAGATGCCGAAGACGGTACTGACGAACGTCCAGCTGTACGGCACCGACAACGCCGAGGAGCAGATCAGGCTGCTGAAGGAGTCCCTCGAGCGCGTGCCAGGCTCCAAGACGATCAACATCAACGTCAGGGCGAACCTGCCGCCGGGCATCTCCATGGGCATGCTTATGCACCAGGCCGACGGCGGGGTGGTGGAGTTCTACGCCGCGGGCGGGGTCCGTGACCCCAACCGCGTCGCGCAGATCGCGCCCGCCGGCGCGTGGCGTGTGTGGGCCGAGCCGGAGACCAAGGGTGAGGCCTACATCCCGTTCGCCGAGTCCAAGCGTGGCCGGTCGATCCAGATCCTCACGGAGACGGACGCTCGCCTTGGGTACCCCCTGACCCAGCGAGCCATCGCCAACCAGGGACCGTACGACGGGATCCTGGCGGCCGGCGGCAACCGTTTCACCGCCTGGCCCACACCTATGTCGGCGAGCGCTGCTCCGGCGGCCGCAGCCACGGTCTCCGACGTGCGGGCGATGGCCCGAGAAATGGTCGCCGCCCTGTCTGGCGGCGTCAAGGTCTACCTCAACGGGACCCTCGTCGGCCAGGGGCAGGGCCGGGAGGCAGACCTACTTCGGCGCGGAGGATGAGCCGCGCCGCTTGACCAGCACAACGATCAGCACGACGACGGCCACGACGGCCAAAACACAGATCCCGCAGGTGGCCAAATGCCACGGCTTGAGTGCACCCATGGGCGTCGATGGTAGCGGCGCCCTCGCTCTCCGTTCGGCTCGTCTCGACCGTCGAACGAACGACCCAGTTCCAACACCCAGACGGGCCGCAAGGCGGACATACCGCGCAAGGGAGAGTAGATGGCCGACGAGCCGTATCTCGTCCAATTCGTCGACCGCATCGGCACGGACCCGACAGTCCGGCTCGACGTCTGCGGTGACATATGGTCGCTGCAGGCCGACTCGGACCTGACGCCACCAGCTGTCGATCGGGCCTACGGCGGGTCGTTGCTCACTGATGGACGGCCCGTCACTGCGGCCGCGTACGGCAACCGAGTCCTCCGCCTGGAACTCCTGCTCCTGGACGGCGTGACCGAGGACGATGCCGCTGCGCATGTGCAGAACCTGACGAGGGAAATCAGCCGCCCGGCCAACATCCTGAGGTGGCAGCCTGGCACGAGCCAGCCCGTCTTCTTCAGGACCTTGTTCCCCGAGTTCGGGCGGGTGATCTGGGAGCCCTCGCAGAAGCGCTGCAGCCTGATCATTCCGGCCGAGCCGTTCGCGTACGGGGTCAAGGTCGACCTGTGCGCCCCGATGAACTCGAACCCCTACTTCGAGGCCAACGTGGCCGGCTGGACGCCGACCGGCGGCACGTTCGTGCGGTCGACGGCGCAGTCCCATCAGGGTGTCGCGGCGGGGCTGCTCACACCGTCGGGTGTCGCTTCGCTGGTGTTCGCGTTGGCCGACCCAGTGCCGGTGACGCCGGGCGTCCAGTACCGGGCGGCGGCGTGGGTGCGGTGCTCGGTCTCCCGCAACGTGGACCTGGCCGCGGCCTGGACGGATGCCGGCGGTGCCAACGTATCCGCCGGCGGGTCGCTGAACAGCGCGGACGGTGTCACGGTCGCGGTGACCGGGCTGACCTGGACGCTGCTCGAGACGATCGTGGTACCGCCGCCGGGTGCGGTGCAGGCGTCGTTGCGGGTGCGGATGACCGGCACGCCGCCCGCTGGGAACTTGCTCTATGTGGACGAGGCCACGCTGTCGCCGGCGTTCGAGGTGTTCAACGACTCGACCCAGCCGTCCCCGCCGCTCAATTCGAACCCCTACTTCGAGATCGACGCGTCCGGCTGGAACGGCACGTCGGCGACACTGGCCCGGTCGACGGCGCAGTTCCGCACGGGATCCGCGTCGCTGCTGCTCACGACCACCGGGACGCCGGCGCAGGCGTACGCCCGCGCTGAGGCGCCGGTGGTCGCCGGCCGTTGGTACACGGTGTCGATGTGGTGCTACAGCGTCGCCGGCTACGGGTCCGTGTCGGCGTCGGTCGACTGGCTCGACGCCTCCCACACGTATATGTCGACCGACAACGGCGGATCGAGCGCGCTGGGTGCCGCGACGTGGGCCCGGCGCGTGTTCACCGTGCAGGCACCCGTCGGGGCCGCCTTCGCACAGTTCGGGCCGACGCTCGGCAGCAACCCGCCAGCCGCCACGCAGGTGTACGTCGACGACGCGCAGATCGGCGAGATCGGCGGTTCGTACGCGAACGGCTGCTACTTCGACATCGACGGCGCCTCGATCATCGGGGATGTCGAGACGCCACTGTTCCTGTCGGTGCAGGGCGCCGATCTGGCTGTGACCGGCCGGCGGACGTCTGTGATGGGTGTCCGCCGCCGCGGCGCGCCGGTCCAGGCGCCGCTGTCCTGGCAGGTCGAGGGGTCGACGCTGAACAGCGACAGCAGCCTCCAGGCCAACGACGCGGCCATGTCCGGTTTCGGGCAGAACTTCGTCCGGACGTCGTTCTCGACAACGACGGCGTTTGCGACCAGGGCACAGTGGGGGATCTGGCCGCCTGTCCCGAGCGTGGACAGCCGAGGCACCTACCGGGCGTTCCTGCGGTGCCGCAAGACCAGCGGCGGCGACACGATCAACGTGCTGCTGACCGTCAACCTCGGCAGCGTCAATGTGGTCGGTGCCCCGGCCGCGGTGCCCAACATTTTGCCCAGATGGGTCGACCTGGGCCTGTTCCAGCTGCCGGCGGGGGCGGATCCAGTGACGGACGGCTACTCCGGTGTGCCGCTGCCGGCGACGGGCATGCAATGGCGGCTCACCGCAGAGCGGGCCGCCGGGGTCGGCAACCTCGACATGGACGCGTTTGTCCTCGTCCCCGCCGACGACCGGCAGGCAGCGATGAAGTGGCCCGAGTTCATGCCCAGCGCGAACGCGTCGATGATCCTCGACGGTGCTTCCGGCCAGATCTACGCACTCGGGATCAACGGCGACGCGCAGTCGGTCCAGCCGGTCGAGCTGGCCGGCGGCCTGCCCATGGTCTCGCCGGGGCAGACAACCCGGATCGTGTGGCTGCTCGACGTCGCCACCGTCGTCGGCGGCGACGACAAGACCCTAGCCACGACGATCAAGGCCTACTACTGGCCCAGGTTTTTGTATGTGCGGGGTGCGGTGTGAGCCTCACGATCCCGCTCACGGTGCGGCTGGTGACGTCCCGCGCTGACCGGCACGTCACCTCCGAGGTCCGCGACCTGACGATCCGCAGTGTCGTGCCTGGTGGGTTCGCGTCCATTCAGATCAGCTTGGCCCGGCCGCTGATCTTGCAACCGGACGAGATCGCCTACTACGGACGGTGCATCGTCTACGACGCTCGCAACCGGTCGGTGGTCTGCGAGGGCCGGCTCGAGGACCCGGGCCGCGGCGCGGGCGACGACGGGCAGATCTGGCGCCTGGTGGCGCTCGGTCCGTCCGCGCACGCGTCCGACCGGACGGTGCCGCTGATCCTGGTCGACGACGACATGTCCCGGTGGACGGCAGTCGAGGTCGCAGCGTGCCCCGACGGGCAGGCCAGGGTCGGCGACGACATGACGATCTTCCCGGGCGAGCCCAGCATGACGCTCCAGATGCCCAACGGGACGCCGGTCACGAACGTGAGCTACATCGGCCGGGCCTACCTGCCGATCGCGCGTGCCGGCCAGCGGGTCGCCCGGTTCGACTGGAAGTGGGACGCGGGTCGCACCACCAGCGACCTGCGGCTGCGTGCGTTCGCACGGGACACGCCGACGTGGGCGTCGACGTTCGCGATGATCCGCAACGAGGCCGGGAACACGGCGGGCGGCGGGCTGTCGCCCCGGGTCATCGGCACCGACTGGACCGCGGGCAAGGACGCGGTCGACGTGCGCCTCGCCTGGACCGGCGCGACCACGTCGGTCGGCGACGACGTCACGTGGGGCGCGTGGGCTGGCATGGTCGTGCAGGCCACCCGCTACAACAAGTCCGGCGTCGAACTGCTCACCGGCGCGTCATACCCCAACAACACGATCCTCGCGTCGGATGCCGTCGAGGACGCCCTCGGCAGGCTCCTGCCCGGCTATGACGGCCCGAACGCGCGGATCGACGCCACGACCTACCCGATCCAGCGGCTGGCCTACCCCGACGGCATCAGCGCAGCCGAGATGTTCGCCGACCTGATGCAGCTGGAGCAGGACTTCTACTGGGCGGCGTGGGAGGCGAACGCTGCCGGGAAGCACCGCTTCGAGTGGCGGCAGTGGCCCACCGTCGTCAGGTACGAGGCCGACGTCGTGGACGGCTTCGACTCGCCGGGCTCTGCTGACGGGCTCTACAACGGGGTCATGGTCCGGTACCGCGACGCCGCCGGCGAGATCCGCAGCGTGCGCCGCACTCAGACCGTGCCCGAGCTCGACGCCGCCGGCATCGTCCGTGACGGGCCCGTCGATCTCGGCGATGACCTGGGATCGGCGGCCGACGCTACACAGGTCGGTGACCAGTGGCTGGCCCAGCACCGGCAGCCGCCGAACGCTGGCACGCTCACCGTCGCCCGGCGCGTCCTCGACATGGTCTCCGGCCGGATGGTCGAGCCGTGGGAAATCCGCCCGGGCGAGCTCATCCGGGTCCGCGGCGTCCTGCCCAGAGTTGACGCCCTCAACGCCACCGCGCGGGACGGCGTCACCGTCTTCCGGATCGTGGAGACGACCTACCAGGCGTCGACGGCCGCCGCGACGCTGTCGCTCGACTCGTACCCGGTGACCGTGCCCCGCCAGATCGCGCAGCTGCAGGGCCGCCGCATCACCCGCCGCCGATAGCCGGCATCCCCTGAGAGGAGTAACCATGCGACTGACCTGGCTCGCTGACGTGCTGCGCGCCGCCGGTGTCGACGTCGTCGAGGTCGCCGGGTGGAAGACCCGCGGCTCCGACACCTACGGCCCGATCCGCGGCGTGATCTACCACGGCACCGCGGACAAGGCCAACTCCGGACCGGCGGACGCGCGTGACGACGCCGGCGCGATCGCCGTCATCCGCGACGGCCGGCCCGGGCTGTCCGGGCCGATCGCCGCGGCGTACGTCAACCGGGAGGGCGTCTGGCACATCATCGCGGCCGGGCGCTGCAACACGGTCAAGACCGGCTGGGCGGGCCCGCTGAAGGGCGTCGGCAACACCAACGTCCTGGGCGTCGAGGCCGAGAACGACGACCGCGGCGAGCCGTGGCCCCCCGAGCAGCTCGCCTCGCTGCGGCTGGGCTTCGCCGCGATCCTGCGCCAGCTCGGCCTGCCGGCGGCGAAGCTGGCGGGTCACAAGGAGCACCAGCCGGGCGAGAAGGTCGACCCCAACGGGATCGACATGGACCAGTTCCGACGTGAGGTTGCCGCGGCGCTGGCCGGGCAGCCCAAGCAGGCGACCGGGAAACCGGCAGTTCAGGAGGACGACGTGAGCGCACTCATGCGGTACGACAAGGACCCGACCGGCGCGGTGTTCGTCACCGACGGCAAGACCGCCAAGTGGGTGAAGAACCAGCAGGAGCTCCTCGACCGGCAGACGCTGCACGGCGACGGCACCCTCCCGCTCGGCTTCGGCGGGCAGGTCCGGGTCGTCGGCAACCGGGCCCTCATCGGCACCATCATCGGCGACGTGCCGCCGTGGTGGAAGGACGGCGTCGAGGGCAGCCCGAAGCCCACGGCCTGAGCGTGGACCCGACGATCCTCACGGCGCTGATCGGCACCGGCGGAACCGTCGTCGGTGGCGTGATCACCGGGGCGGTTGTCGGTCGTCGGCTCCGGCGCGCCCAGGCTGACCACCTGGCCGCCCAAACCGACGTCCTGCGGCAGGACATCTACCAGCAGGTCGTCGCCGACCTGCGCACCGAGCTGGAGCGGCTGCAAACCGCGCTGCGTGCCACCTCAGCGGAGGCCGAGCGGCTGCGGCTGCGGGTGCTCGAGCTGGAGTCCCGCGTCGCGCAGCTGTCGCAGGCTGAGGCGCATCTGGCCGCTGAGCTGCGCACCACGCAGGCCGACCGGGATCGGCTCCGGGCTGACCTCGCCGCACGGGACGCAACGGTGGCCGAGCTCCGCGCCCAGGTCCACCACCTGGAGCTCCAGCTGGCCACCCAGCCGTCCACCGGCCGCTAACGCCGGCACGGCAGCTCGGCGAGGAACGCACCGTCGAGGCCGTAGATCACCTGCCCGCAGCGGCAGGTCCATGTCGGGTGCCCGTGGTGCTGCGCGCAGGGTGCGTAGCCGCGCTGCCCCCACCGGATCGGGTGCCCGGCCGGGCAGCCGACCGGGTCGATCAGCTGGATCTCCATGCCGTGGCCGGTCCACTCGTAGCCGGCGGGCGGCGGTGGACGCTTCATCCCCCGAACCTAGCTCGAACGTCCGTACGAAGGAGTCGGAATGTCCATGCTCCGCAACCTGTGGGCGCGGTTCGGCCGCGCCACCGTCGCCGTCGCGATCGCGGGTCTCACCGTGCTCGCCTCGGCGCTGACCGACGGCCGGGTCGACCCGGGCGAGCAGCTGCAGATCGCGATCCAGACGGTCACGGTCTTCGGCGTGTGGTTCGTGCCGAACCTGCCGCACAGCGCCGCCTACAAGACGGGTGTCGCCGCGCTGCTCGCCGTCCTGAACCTCGCGACGACGGTCATCATCGGCGGCGTCGACAGCGCCGAGGTCGTCAACCTGGTCCTCGCCGCCCTCGGCGTCTTGGGCGTCGGCGTGACGCCGTCCATCTCCCGTGCGGAGAGCCTGGTGCCGCGCCCGGTGGCGGCCGCGGCGAGCAGGGCGACATACGGCGGGTCCTGACCTCGATCGAGCGGACGACGTGAAGCGGCCCGGCTGCCCCCTCCGTGGGGGTGGCCGGGCCGCTTCTTTGCGTGTGCGGGCTGATCGTCACCTGGCTGTCGACCGGCGACGCCATCGGCGGTAGTAGGCGGCGTGCTGTTCGCTGCAGACCGGGCACCGGCAGCCGTGGCGGTAGCCCTGCATGCCGTGCTGGACCTCGATCGTGCCGTCTTGCACTCCGCGGCGGGCGCCGGTGCAGACGTCGCAGCGGCAGCCGAGCCGGTAGCCCTGCAGCCCGTGCGCTCGGATGGAGGCAGGGTCCCGCTTCGCGTCCTGGCGCTGGCGGCGCAGCCGGGCGTTCTCGGTGGCCCGGGCCGCTTCGTTGCCGGCGCCCTGGAACACGTGCTGGCGTGGCGAGTTGCGGTGGACCTCGAGCTGGCCGGTGCGCAGCTGCCACTCGTAGCGGCGGGACGTGCGCGCCGCCTCGGCGATCTTCAGGTAGGGCAGTCCGGACTCGACGCCGGCCTGGAGGATGAGCACGTCGCGGCGCGCGCGGGCGGTGAGCCAGGCGGAGGTGGCCGCGACCGCGGCGTACGCGGCGATCCGCAGGCCGGTGTCGCCGTAGGCCGGGTCGATCGGCGTGGCCGTGACGGGCGCGGCGAGTGCCTCGTCGATGCGGGGCTTGCTCAGCCCGGTCACGGTCACCAGGTGGGCGAGGGTGCGACCGTGCCGGGTCGCTCGGATGGTCGCGTCGAGGACCGCGTACGCGGCGTCCTCGGCCGCGCCGGCGTCGGCGACGTCGTCCCCGGCGCGGCGCAGGCGGCGCAGCCAGTCGTCGCTGTTCATCCTCGCTCGCCGAGGGCCTCGAGCAGCCGCATCCGGTCGATGCCCACCGCCCGGGCCGCGCCGGCCTTGTTGGGGGGCTGGCCGGCGTGCTGCCGGTCGCCGACGATCATCACCGCGACCTGCAGCGCCGAGACGTACGCGGCGCGCTCACGACGCCGGGCCTCGAGCAGCTCGTTGTTCGCGGCCGCGGCGTTGGTCTCGCCGAGCAGGTACTGCACGGTGGCGGAGAGAGCGGCGTCGCGCTCGGGCTGCTCGTCGGGGTCGGGGTACCGCTCGGCGATCCGCCGTGCCTCGTCGCGCACGCGCTCGATCTGCTCGGCCGTGAGTTCGTCGGCGGCCGGGCCCAGCCAGTCCATCAGGTCGTCGCTGGGCATCGGGTCACGCCACCATCGCGTCGTAGGCGGCGCCGACCAGGTCGTAGAACTCGTCGTCGAGCGGGGCGACCGCGACGATCTCGGTCGGGTGGACGAGGAGCGCGCCGAACGCGGCGTCGTAGTCCGCGACGTCGGACCGCTCGCCGCGCAGCTCGACGAGGACCCACTCACCGACGCCGAACGGGATCCCCGCACCGGCCAGGTAGCGGGCGAGGTCCTCCCGACTGGCGCAGACGGAGACGCCGGGCCGGTCCATGGACTCGATGTTGCTCCAGTGCCCGGAGATCTGGTGCTCGGGGTCGAGCAGGTCGGCCGGGTCCCGGTCGGCGGTCTGGATGCGGAAGTACGTCTCGCTCATGTAGTCCAGACTACACCGCGTTTGTAGTTCTGACTACACCAAGGCTCGGTGTGGTTTCGGGTCCAGGCCGCCGGGTAGCTGCGGCCTGCCGGGCCAGTCGCGCGCGTCCAGCTCCGCTGGCCCGGCACCAGTGGGGTGGGGGTTCGAAGTTGGGATGCGCTGGCGGGCAGGCGTGCGGATCGCCTGCCCGCCAGTGTCGGGTTACCGGTCGGTGGCGTGGACCAGGAACGCGGTCTCCTCCCGGATGGGGTAGCCGGCGTGGTCGACGGCGTGGTGCGCGACCGCCCACTGCCCGGCGGCGAGCAGCTCCTCAGAGCTGAGCGACCACCTGTGCAGGATGGCGAAGCCGCCCTGCCACACCACCGTCCCGACCGCCTGCCAGGCCCCGGCGGCGATCTCGTGGAAGACCAGCCGGCACTCGGTGCCGGCGCCGTTGGGCAGGCCGGATGCGGCCGCCGCGGCGTACTCCTCCCGGTCCAGGACGGTCTGCAGCGGCGCCCCGAGCACGTGCGCGATCGCCTCGTCGGCGGTGGTGAACCGCAGCAGCCGCTGGTTGTAGCGGTCGCCGGGGTCGGTGATCGTGGCGTCGTCGCTGTTGGAGCCGCGGATGACGTAGTACTGGCCGATGGGCTCCCAGCCGGCGCCGAAGTCCTCGACCGCCTGGACGTAGCGGCTGTTGCGCCGGTCCCACCAGTCGTGCAGGTAGGCGACGGTGCGGGAGATGAGCTCTTCGGGCTCCCAGTGGACGCGCGGGTCGTCGCGGTAGTCGGAGATCTCGCGGTAGCTGGTCACGACCGCACCCCCACGCTGGCCGGCCGGCCCTGGGCCTCGATCTGGAAGCTGGCGCCCTCGCTGGCGTTGCGGGCGATGACGGTCCAACTGCGGCAGACCCGCTTCCAGCCGGTGGTGTTGCCGCTGGCCCAGCGGACGCGGAGCTTGCGGCACGCCGCCTTGCCGTCGACGTCGCGGACCTGGCGGACGTTGATGTCGCGGCAGGGGCTGCCGGCCGCGACGACGAGCGGGTCGGTGTGGCCGTTCTTCCCGGCGGGCCAGTGGCCGATCTCGGCCCGCTCGAGCGACTGCTGGTAGCAGCGGACCGGCTTGCCAGCCGGGGCCGCGGCCGCGGGGTTGGCGGCGCCGAGCGATGCGGCGACGGACACCGCCCCCGCGGCGATGACGTACCTGGTAATCCTGTGCACGGTGCCCTCCTTGGGCGTGGTGGGTCGCGGGACCGGCCCTGCTGGCCGCTCCCGGGTTGGATCCGGATCCGGTTACTCGGTGGTGCCAGCTGGCTCCTCGGGGAGCACGGGGCGGGGGTTGACGCCGTCGGCCGGGCCGACGACGCCGCGCTGCTCGAGGAGATCCAGGAGCCGGGAGGCGCGGGCGTGGCCGACGCCGAACTCGCGCCGCAGCCGGTTCACGGACCCTTCCCCGGCCCAGCGGACCAGAGCCTCGGCCCGCTCGAGCAGCTCGTCGCCGTCGGCGTCGGCCGCCGCCGGCCGGGCCGGCAGCGCTGGCAGGGTGACCCGCATGCCGGTCGGCGCCAGCCCGGTGGCCCGGGCGGCCGCGACGACCTGGCGGACGTGCTCGGCCGACACGCGCGGGCCCTGCACGCGGCGGAGGCTGGATGTGCCGGGGCCGAGGTACAGGCCGTCGCCGGCGCCGAGGAGCCGCTCGGCGCCGCCGGCGTCGAGGATCGTGCGGGAGTCGGTCGCGCTGACCGTGGCGAACGCCAGCCGCGAGGGCAGGTTGGCCTTGATCCGGCCGGTGACGACGTCGACGGTCGGGCGCTGCGTCGCGAGGACCAGGTGGATGCCGGCGGCCCGGGCCAGCTGCGCGAGCCGTTCGATGCTGGTCTCGACGTCGTCGCGGGCCAGGATCATCAGGTCGGCGAGCTCGTCGACGACGACCACCAGGTACGGCAGCGGCTCCTCGCCGGCGGCGGCCGCGGCCGCGTTGTACGCGTCGATGTGGGAGACGCCGGCCGCGGCGAGCAGCTGGTAGCGGCGGTCCATCTCCGCGGTCGCCCACTCGAGCGCGGACACGGCCGGCCCGGGCTCGGTGACGATCTGGGTCACGAGGTGCGGCACGCCCGCGTAGGCGATCAGCTCGACCCGTTTCGGGTCGACCAGCAGCAGCCGCAGCTGGGCCGGGGTGGCCTGCGACAGCAGGCCGCACAGCAGGCTGTTCAAGAATTCGGACTTGCCGGCGCCGGTCGCGCCGGCGATGAGCAGGTGCAGCATCCGGGCCAGGTTGTCCAGGACGGGCCGGCCGTAGGTGTCGGCGCCGAGCGCCACCTGCAGCGGGTGCCTGTCGCCCAGCGGCCCCAGGAGGGCGGGCAGCCACACGTCGGTGCGCTGCGGTGCGGGGACCTCGACCGCCATCACGCCCGGCTCGCCGTCGACGACCGGCACCACCCGCACGTGGGCGGTGCCGAGCTCCATCGCCATGTTGCCGGTCAGGCCGGCGATCTTTTCGACCTTGACGCCCGGCCCGGGCCGCAGCCGCCAGGTCGTGACCGCCGGGCCGGTAACCGACCCGGTCACCATGGCGTCGACACCGAAGTCGGCGAGGACCTGCGCGATCACGGCGCCCTGGCCGTCGAGCACGGCGGTCGCCACCGCCGCGGCGGCCGGCGGCGCGGTGGCCGCCGGGCGGGCCGGCACCGCTCGAGGCGGTACCGCCGCCAGGACGGGCGAGGCCTGCGGCGGCCCGGGGTCGTCCAGGCCGAGCGAGCGGGCGGCCCGCTCGACGGCCCGGTCGACCCACCGCGCCACCCGCTCACCCATCCCGGCCCCCGGCCGTGCCGTCGGCGCGGGGCACGGTGATCCACACCCCGGTCACGCCGTCGCCGCGGGTCTCCACGGCCGGCGGAGGGGTCTTCCCCGGGGGGTCTCCCGGACCCTCTCCCGAGGGTCTCTCGGAGGGTCTTCCCCGGGAGACGTCAGGGGGCGTGACCTGCGGCCCGCGATCGGCAGGCCGGCCGTGCCCGGTTCCGGGGAAGACCCCCGCCTCAGCGGCCCGGGCGGCGCGCTGCGCGCGGTGCTCCCGCCACCCGCGGACCGCCCACGCCGCGATCGTCCGCCACCGCACCGCCGCCCAGAACAGCAGCGGCACACCGATCAGGACGAGGTTGTACGAGACGCCGTGCATCAGCCACCTCCGAACAGCGCGGCGGGCAGCGGCGCCGCGATCGAGTCGAGGACCCACACGAACGTGCGCAGCAGCTCACCGACGAGACCGCCGGGCAGCTCGCACAGCACGCCGAGCAGCACCGCGCACGTCCACAGCCGCCAGTTGAGCCGCTTCTGACCTGCGGCGCCGCCCATTCCCGGGCCGGCCGGTCCGCCGCCGCGGCCGCTGAACGCGAGCCGCGCGTACGGGCCGAGCTTCGTCGACCACTTCTCGGGCATCAGCACGCCGATGGTGTAGATGAACAGGAGCCCGACCAGCGCGGCGATCACTTTCTCGGTGACCGCGCCAGCGATGTACGCGTCGCCGGCGGCGGCCTTGAGCTTGTCGATCACCGCGGCGAGCACGCCGACCGTCCACCGGTCCAGCGGCCCCCCGTTGAACCCCTCGAAGATCGCCGGTAGGCCCAGACAGAAGGCGATCCTGTCCCGGATCGAGTTCGGGCCGACGCTCATCCAGTCGACGACCAGCGCGAGCAGCAGCACGATCGCGACCGCCGTCGGCGACATCATGTGATCCGCCGCGTTAGCGACAGCGCCGCCTGCCGGGCCGGCCGGCGCCGACGGGGCAGGAGACGGGGCGAGCAGGATCGTCACCACGCCCACCACCGCACCGGCGGGGGCGGCGCGTACCGCCAGTCCATGACCAGCGCCCCGGTCTCCGGGTCGGTCAGCTGCAGCCGGTACTCGTCGGCGCCGCGCTCCTCACCGTGCTCCCGGGCGGTCTGCTCGAGGAGCTGGTTGAGGTCGGCCTCGGTGCGGGGCATGCCCGGCGCCGACATGTCCAGCGCGCGCACATACCGCCGGTCGGCGAGGACCTCCCGGCCGTCGCCGACCAGGTAGGCCCTGATCCGGACCAGGCGCCGATGTGGCGGCACCTGGCCCGTCGGGTTGATGTCCACGGTCTGCTGCTC
Organism: Dactylosporangium sp. NPDC005572; assembly: GCF_040605515.1. Classification (NCBI taxonomy): domain Bacteria; kingdom Bacillati; phylum Actinomycetota; class Actinomycetes; order Micromonosporales; family Micromonosporaceae; genus Dactylosporangium; species Dactylosporangium sp. NPDC005572. The sequence goes on from NZ_JBEXCY010000034.1 coordinate 49,788, forward strand.
CTTGATCGTCGGGTCAGGCCGCGGCCAGCGCCGCGGTGGTCTGGGGCGGCCGGGGCCCGTCCGGCCACAGCACGTCGTCTCGCTCCGGCGAGGTCGCCGGCGGCGTGCTCGCGGGCCCGCCGACCGGGACCAGGTAGCGCTTGATGGTCTTGACACTGCGCCCGACACAGCGGGCGATGATGGCCAGGTCGATGTCCGGGTTCTGCAGCCACATTGACTGCGCCACGAGCATCGCGTCTTCGGTCTTCATCGCCTGGTCAGAGGGCTTGCCCGGCTGCGCCGCGACGGTGTCCATAGGCGTCGTCTTGTCCGCCCGGATGTCCACGGTCATGTCCGCCACCGGGGTGGACACCGGCTCGGCACCCGCGACGCGCGCCGCGGTCAGCTCGGCGGACAGCAGCGCGGTCAGGCCGTCGTAGTCCGCGCCGGCGGCGAGCCGGGCGGCGATCTCGTCCAGGTCGTAGGTGGCGATCGCCAGCTCGGCGGCGACCCGGTCACGGCCCTGGGACAGCTTGCGGCGCAGCAGCACCGCGATCGCGGCGTGCCGGGCGTCGCGGCGCCGGGCGGCGGCCGCGGCGGCGATCGAGCCGTGCAGGCCCAGCGCCGGCGTCTCGATCGCGAGCGCACGGGCGGCGCGGGTCTGCCACGGGTGGCGGATCCAGCGGGCGGCGCCGAAGGCGGGCGGGACGGCGGCGAGCATGCCGAGCTGGCGGAGCTGGTCACGCCGCCGCGCGGCCGAGTCCAGGAGCCAGACGCCGTAGCCGAGGGCGGACATGCCGGCGAAGAACCCGGCGACGAGCTTGTCGTCGTGGCCCAGCCAGTTGAACGCCACCGCGAACCCGGCGACCGCGGCGGAGCCGATGCGGGCGGCGATCGCGCGCTCGCCGAGCTGCTGGCGCTGGAGGGCGTGCTGGCTGATCACGACACCGCCGAACTCGAGCGCGCCGACGGCGGCGAGCGCGGCGAGGAGCGGCCAGCCGAGCCACTCGACAGCGCCGATGGCCTGGCCGGCCAGGGCGATGAGCACGACGGCGACGTAGAAGACCGTGAGGAGGCTGCGGCGGTTGGTGCCGCTGGGGGACGTCGTCATGGCGACCAGTGTGCCATGGACTTGTGAGACTTGCGAGACTTGGGAGACACTTTCTCCCGAGTGGGGGGCACGGGTGTCGCGCGAGACTGGCGAGATCTGCGAGGATGGGCGCCACATGAGGGGAGGTCGGGTGGCCGACGACGACGACCAGTGGCTCTTGACGCGTGAAGCCACCGAGCTGCTCTCCGCGAGGCTCGGCTACGAGGTCAGCCAGGAGACCCTGCGTCGCTACGCCACGGCCGGCCACCTCCGCGTGGCGCGGCCGCCGTCGACCGGACCCGGACACTCACGTCGGCGGTTCTCCAGCAACTCGATCATCGATCTCGCCACCGTCATGAAGATGCCGCCCGGCCCCGAGAGAGACGAGGCCATGGCGGCGTTGAAGGACAAGAACAGCTAGAACCGCCGGAGGTCCGTCCGGAGTGGCGGCGGGTCGAGCGGCGAAGGGCCGCGGATCCAGCCGAACATCCTGCGGTGGACCTCGGTCGGCGGCAGGTCGAGCTCGTGGGCGGCGCGCTGGTAGTGCCCGGCCATCACCATCGAGATGTCCAGCGGCGCCATCGTGGCCTCCATGTGGTCGCGGATCGGCGCGCAGGGCCAGTCGCCGCAGCCGGCGGCGCATCGCCAGGTAGGCCGTTCCGGCGTGTGCAGGGCCGGGTCGGGCAGCGCGGCGGCACCGCGTCGTCGGGGCCGGCTCACCGGTACCTCCTGTAGTTGCTGATCCAGGTGGCGATGTACCCGGCAAGCAGGAGGACGGCCGCGCCGCCGAGGATCCACTCGCTCATCGGAGGGGTCGATTCACGTTGACCCCCGGGTTGGCCCTGGGCATCGTGGCGCCGGGTACCCAGGCCAGGAACCGGTCGAAGAGTGCGCCGGCGGAGAGACCGCGGAGGTCCTCCGCGGCGTCGGCCAGGCGGAGGCTCATGTTCACGCGAAGGCTGACGGGGGAGTCGAGGTAGGCCGCCAGCAGCCGTTCGCGCTTCCTTGGGCAAGGCCAGGGGATCGCGCAGCTGGAGCAGGACCAGGCTGGCCGCAGGGGGATGTGTACGTCCGTCATCCGAGATCACCCGACCTGGTCCAGGCCTGAGCCTCGCGCACCGCTGTGAGCACGACGTCGCGGGCAGCGCGGTAGGGAGGGCACGGCCAGTCCCGACCGCATTGCCGGCAGGGCTTGGGTCTCCCGCGGAGGTGTGCCAGCAGCCCGAAGCGCGGTGACCTGTGCGCCGTCTTCTGGTCGATCGCCTCGTGCAGGTTCATCGGGCTGCTCCAGGTTGTGGAGAGGCGCGGCGCCAGCGCGGTGCGGTCACGGCCCGCTTGGTGCCGCTCGCAACTGGCGCCGCGCCGGCTACTGGCGGAGGAACGTGAGTACGGCTTGGGCGCGGGTGATCGCGTGCTCGACCTGGGTGCGGAGCGCGGAGTACTCCTCGCGCTCCTTCCTGGCCAGCGCGGCTGCCGCCATGTCGAGGCCGGCGACCAGCCGGCCGGCTGCGTGCAGTGCGTCGACGACGTGTTCCTGCTCGGCGGCAGCAGTGCCAGGGTCCATCGTGGCCATAGCTACTCCTGTGATCTTGCCGCCACTGGCGGTAAGGTTGTATTGGTAGCCACCATTACATCCGAAACGACGGCGGTCAAGGGCTGGAATAGGCTGATTGGGATCGACGATGCACCGAACGGCGGAAAGGCAGGCTGTGACACCAGCGCTGTCGCTGTACCAGCGAATCGCGGCGGAGATGCGCCGCGACATCACCAGCGGCGTGATCAAGCCGGGCGACAAGCTGCCCACTGAGCGGCAGCTGGTCGAGCGCTTCAGCGTGTCCCGCGACACGATTCGTGACGCCACGGCCATGCTGATCAACGAGGGCCTGGTCGAGCGCGTGCCCGGCCGTACCGGCGGCATGGTGGTGCGAGACCGCGTCGTCGTCACCTTCCACGCCTCGTGGGCGGAGAGCCCCGGCGCGCCGGTCTCCGAGGCCGACTCGTGGATCACCGAGGTGCGAGCACTCGGGTTGACGCCGACTCAGGACTTCTCCTGTCGGATGGTCACGCTGTCGTCCGAGATGGCCCACCAGCTGCGTCTCACCGAGCCGGGACCCGCGGTGCTCCGCCGGTGCGTGCGATACGTCAACGACCGGCCCAGCTCCATCCAGGACACGTACTACCCGAAGTGGCTCACGGACCTCGTCCCTGACCTGCTGTCCCCCGAGGACATCAAGATCGGCACGACCCGGCTGCTCGCCGAGCGGGGCATCGTCCAGACGGGCTATCTCGACACCGTGCGGGCCCGCATGGCGACGCCGGAGGAGGCCGGTCTCCTGCGGCTCGGCGCCGGAACGCCAGTGCTCGTCAAGACCCGCGTGGCGTGCACCGCCGACCGGGTCGTACGGCTGACCGTCGAGACGATGGCCGGCGACGGCAACGCCATCGAGTACGAGATCGGCGGCGTCGAGCCGATCACGGGCGCACGGTAGACGCCGATGCTGATGGCGCAGGCCCGGCTGGCCGACATCGACACGATCATGAGCTGGCGCATCGAGCGGGTCGCCTGGCTGAGGACGAACGGCTACGAGCAATGGTCGGTGCCCCTGCCCCGATCCGCGGTCGCCGCTACGGTCTCGTCGGGCCAGACCTGGATCGTGTGGGATGGCGACACGCCAGTCGGCACCATCACCTTGACGGCGTGGATCGGTGTCGACGAGCTCTGGAAGCCGTCGTTCGACAGCCACGACGCGCTGTGGCTGCCCGCCGACGACCCGGCTGACGCGCTCTACGCGGCAAAGATGATGGTGCCCCTGCAGTACGCCGGTGCCGGCCTCGGCCGCGAGATGCTCGAGTGGGCGGCCGGGCGGGCCTTCGATGCTGGCCTCTCGTGGCTGCGGTTCGACGCGTGGACCACGAACACCGACCTCCACGAGTACTACCGCAGGCTGGGCTACCAGCATGTTCGCACGGTCGTCAGCCGGGTCTCCGGCGCTTGCTTCCAGAAGCCGGCGCAGCCCTACACCGGGCATCTCCTGAAGACCCAGGAGTAGTCCGACATGATCGACATGTGAATGGGGGCTACCATTCCCTCGGTAGTGGTCTAGTCTCACAACGGGACAACGTTCGGACCCGAACCTGAGTAAGGTTCGACCAAACGACCGTTAGGAACCCTCCTGAGCGGTTCGTCCCTGGGGGTTCTTGGCACCGCACCCCCGGCTATCAGGCCGGCGACTGCCCCTCGCCTGCCAGCCGGGGGTGCGGCTCAACCCGTTGTAGCAGCAGCGAGCGGCAGGCGTCGCGGTAGCGCCACATTCACTCACGGATAGGTCTCAGGCGGTGCCGCATTCCAGGGTCCTACTGTCCACAGTGGAGCGGCAGTGCTCCATGATCGCCGTGACAGCCACTGTGACAGTGACTACGCGCGACAGGGTTACGCAGTCACACGCAGACAAGGCGTGAGCAGCGCAGTCGCACGAGGTCAAACAGTTCCGAGGAACTCGTAATGAATAGGTCGACGGTTCGATTCCGTCAGGCGGCTCAACAGGGCGACGCCCTCCACCCTCAGGGGTGGGGGGCGTCTCTCGTTCCTGCCCTGGCGTGTATCGCTTTTGATGCATCAAAACTGATGGAGTGCGGCGGTGAGCCGCTCGGTGCCTTGTGGGCTGGTCAGAGCTGGACGCGGGTCACGCCGCCGACCGGGCCCGACGGGACCGCCGGTGGTGTGTAGCGCAGTTCGGCAACGCTTCCCATCCAGCGGGCTCGGAGGTCGTCGACCGCCGTGAAGGCGTCCGCGGCCGGTTGGAGGAAGCGGGCGCCGATCCGGGCCGCGGCCTCCACCACGGCCGACGCGGGGGCGTCGGGTCGGGGGCGGGACGCGCTGCGTACGGTCACCGCCTCGGTCGAGGTTGCCACTCGGGCGATCGCCTCGGCCAGCTCGCCGCGCAGGCCGGCGATCCAGTCGGCCAGGGCGTCCACATAGGACCCCGTGGCCACCAGGCGGCCGCAGATCGTGGGCCCGTCGTCCGTCGTGCCGAGGTGGTCCGTCAGGGAGCGCCAGACCGACGCGAACGCCTCGGCGCCCGTGCCCTCCCACGTTCCCGCGTCAATGCCAGCCGTCAGGAGGCGGTGTTCGTGGGTGAAACGGTCGGCCACCGCGCGTACCTCGTTCGCCGTCGACCGCAGGGCCCGCTCGTCCAGGCGGAGGCCGAAGCGCAGCACGTCGCCGGGGAGGGCGCCGACCTGGCGGAGCAGCGGCCAGATCGGGTCGCCGGGGGGTGCGCCGCGGTCGACGAGCGTGGCGTCCACGCGGCGGAGGAGGTCCTGGCCCACCTCGGCGAGCCGGTCGAGGGCGTCCATCAGGAGTCGGCCTCGCGGTAGTTCGCGGCGACCAGGCGGAGGGTCTGCGCGGTGTCGGCGAGCCGCGCGCCGTGCGCGGCCGACTCCCGCCCGCGCGCGGTCAGCGCCGTCGTCAGCTCGCGGTGCAGGTCGCGGGCCAGGTCACCGAGCGCGCCCGGGGCGTCGGCGGCCAGCACCGCGGCGCCGGGATCGATCAGGCTCATCGTCGTGCTCGACGCGGCCAACTCATCGCCGGCGGCCTCCAGGCGCGCGGCCAGGTCGTCGAGTCTCATGCCGGGCCCCCGTGCAGTGAGCGGTAGTCCCCGAACGTCTCGGCGTGCAGCTTCTGGCGGGCCCAGGCGGCCGCGTCCGCGGCGGCTGTAACCGCCTCGCGGACGGAGCGGGAAACCTCGGAGCCGCTGAGGCGGGGCTCGATGTGCAGGTCGCGGATCGTGCCGTCGGCCGTCACCACGACCTCGACCAGGCCGTCGGCCGAGCGGACAGTAACCTCGACGGTCCGCACCGCCTTGTCGAACTCGGCCAGCAGCGCGTCAATGCGGCGGTAGCGCTCCACCGCCTCTTCGATCCACGACTCGTCGATCTCCCGCGCCATGTCGCCCCTCCCGGGGTGACCGTACGGCACCGCACGGTGACGGCGGAAGAGTCGACCGTGGCCTGTGGATAACCCCGCCTATTCGGGTTCGGGACGCGGCGGCCGGAGATCCCGCAGTACCGCGGCGAACTCCAACGCCGTCGAGGCGACCCGCTGCGCGCCCAGGATGGCCTGCTCCCAACTGCCGTTGAGGCCGGAGCCGAACTCGACCTGCACGTCACCGTCGTCCACGAGCATGATCATGTCGCCTTCGTCCTCGGTGATGACCGCGTTGATTGCCCGCAGGTCCAGCGTGGCGATCGGGATGAGCTCGTCCCCGTCGGTGGTCATGCGGCGGCCTCCCAGCAAAAGGGGGCGCGGCGCCGCGCGGCTCGCAGCGTCGTGGACGGCGCCGCACCCCGGTCTGTGGAACCTCGGAAAACGGGTGTTTGTGCAGGTGAAGCGTGGTGGCGCGGAACCGGGCCGCCCAGCCCGGCCCCGCGCTGAGCACTACTATAAACATGATGGCCCTAAGGCCACAAGGTCTGAGGTCGATTGACCTTCGTATGGTCTCGGACATGATCTCCCGGAGTTCCGGCCTGTCGCTCTATCGGCAGGTCGCGGACGCGATACGGCAACAGATCATCAGTGGTGAGCTGGCGCCGGGCAGTCTGCTGCCGTCCGAGAAGTATCTCGCCGAGGAGCACGACGTCGGCCGGGACACGATCCGCGACGCCATGGCCCACCTGCGTGGTGAGGGTCTGATCGAGAGCAAACGCGGCTATCGCAGCCGAGTGCGTGCGCTCGTCCCGCGCGAGCGGATCTGGCTGCATCCGGGCGAGATCGTCACCGCCCGCATGCCCACGCCGGCCGAGAAGAAGGAACACGGCATGAACGAGGGCGTGCCGGTCCTGGTCGTCGGCGAGAAGGCGTATCCGGCCGACCGCTTCGAGTTCGGCCGCGAGCCCGAGTAACGCCGCGCCCGCTCCACCGTGTCGCAGCTGACGCGACCCCCAAGCTCCGCGATCCTGGAGTTGTGGTCCCCGATATGCCGGATATATCGGACAAATACGGGACTATAGCTCCAAGATCGCGCGATTTGCGGGCGACGTAACGCGGATCACCCGTAAAGCGTTTGATGATCGCTGCCCCACGAACCGATGCTTGTGGCAAGCAAGTATCCGGGAGAGGGGGCCGCGGCGTGTACGACGACAGCGAGCATGCCGCCATTGCGCGGCAGGTCGGCCGCTTCATGCGGCTGTCCGAGCGGCTGTTCGCGACGCTCAAGTGGAACGAGGCCGGGCGGGGGCTGGAGCGGCCCGCGTACGTGCTGCTGAGCCGCATCGCCGTCGACGGACCGTTCCGGCTGAGCGCGCTCGCCGCCGACGTCAGCCTCGATCTTTCGACGGTCAGCCGCCAGGTCGCGGCGCTGGAGCAGGCCGGGCTGGTGCGCCGCGCGCAGGACCCGTCCGACCGTCGGGCCAGCCTCGTCGAGATCACCGAACTGGGCACCGAGGTCTTCACGGAGAACCGGGACCGCTGGATCGCCACCTGGCAGGAGCTGCTCGCGGGCTGGACGCCCGAAGAGCGTCAGATCTTTGCCGCCCTCTTCACGCAACTCAACCAGTCGCTTGCCGAACGGTTGCCTGGCACCACCTCCGAAAGGGAAGCTCGATGACCACAGCGCTGCCGGATCAGAAGACGGAACCCGCCCGGCCCAACCTCGCCCACAAGCAGATCATGCTGCTCATGGGCGGCCTCATGACCGGGATGCTGCTGGCCGCGCTCGACCAGACCATCGTCGGCACCGCGCTGCCCACGATCGTCGGTGATCTGGGTGGCCTCGACCACTACTCGTGGGTGGTCACGGCGTACCTGCTCGCGTCGACCGCGTCGACCCCGCTGTACGGGAAGATCAGCGACCTCTACGGCCGCCGGCCGGTCCTGCTCTTCGCCATCTCGACGTTCCTGCTCGGCTCGCTGCTCGCCGGCCTGTCGCAGGACATGACCCAGCTCATCATCACGCGCGCCGTGCAGGGCATCGGCGCCGGCGGCCTGATGACGCTCGCCTTCACCATCGTCTCGGACGTGGTCGCACCGCGGGAGCGGGCGCGGTACCAGGGACTCTTCGGTGCCGTCTTCGGCATCTCGTCGGTGGCCGGCCCGCTGGTCGGCGGCTACTTCGCCGAGAACGACTGGCGCTGGATCTTCTACATCAACGTGCCGCTCGCGGTGTTCGCCCTGTACGTCTGCAGCCGGGTCCTGCGCCTGGTGCCGCACCACCGCCGCGACCACAAGATCGACTACCTGGGTGCCGGCCTGATGGTCGCCGCCGTCAGCGCGATCCTGCTGGCCCTGTCGTGGGGCGGCAACGAGTACGCCTGGGGCTCGGCCACGATCCTCGGCCTGTTCGCCGCCGGCGCCGTGCTGACCGCGCTCTTCATCGTCGCCGAGGCCCGCGCCGAGGAGCCGATCCTGCCGCTGCGGCTGTTCAAGCGCTCGACGTTCACGCTGGCCAACACCGCGACCTTCATCCTCGGCTTCGCGATGTTCGGCTCGATCATCTACGTCCCGCTGTACCTGCAGATCGTCAAGGGCGCCTCGCCCACCGGCTCCGGCCTGCTGATGCTGCCGATGATGGCGGGCGTGATCGTGACCTCGATCGTCGCCGGGCGGATCATCAGCAAGGTCGGGCGGTACAAGTGGTTCCCGGTCGCCGGCACCCTGATCATGGGCTCGGGCCTGCTGCTCTTCACCACGCTCGAGGTGGACACGCCGCTGTGGCAGGCGTTCATCTACATGACCGTCATCGGCGTCGGCCTCGGCATGGCGATGCAGCCGCTGATCCTGGCCGTGCAGAACGCCCTCGACCTGCGGGACATGGGCGCCGGCACCAGCGCCGCCACGTTCTTCCGCTCGCTGGGCGGCTCGGTCGGCGTGGCCGCGCTGGGCGCCGTCATGAACAACCGGCTGACCGAGCAGATGAGCGGCAACGGCATGAGCGGCGTCTCGATCAATGCTCCGGCCGAGGTGCGCAAGCTGCCCGCCGACGTGCTGTCGATGGTCGAGCACGTCTTCGTCAACGCCCTGCACCCGGTGTTCCTGGCCGCGGCGGTCGTCGCCCTGGCCGGCGCCGTGATCACGATCGCGCTGCCGAACCGCCCGCTGCAGGGCGGCGCGCCGCTGCCCCAGGAGTCGGAGGAGGACGCGGCGGCCGACATGGAGGCCAAGGTCGCCGCGTTCTAAGCGGCCGCGATCTTGGAGTTGTGGTCCCCGCTTTGTCGTGAAATATCGGCCGAATCGGGGAACCACAACTCCAAGATCGCGGGAGTGAGGCGTGGCGGATGTGGCGCAGGGCACATTACCGTGCAGTACATGCGCAGCACGATGATGAAGACACCCCTCCTGATCTCCCGCATTCTGCAGCACGGGTCCACCGTTCACGGGGACTCCGAGGTCGCCACCTGGACCGGGGACTCGGCCCGCAGCACCAGCTACGCCGAGGTCGGCCGGCAGGCCGCCCGTCTCGCCAACGCGCTGCGTGACCTCGGGGTCACCGGCGACCAGCGGGTCGGGACGCTGATGTGGAACAACGCCGAGCACCTGGTCGCGTACCTCGCGGTGCCGAGCATGGGCGCCGTGCTGCACACGCTCAACCTCCGGCTCTTCCCGGAGCAGCTCATCTACATCGCCAACCACGCCGAGGACCACGTGGTCATCGTCGACTCGACGCTGATCCCGCTGCTGGCCGGCGTGCTGCCGCACCTGACCACGATCCGCCACATCGTGGTCGTCGGCGGGGGCGACACGGAGAAGCTCCAGAAGGACGGCGTGGCCGTGCACCGCTGGGAGGAGCTGCTCGACGGACGGTCCGAGTCCTTCGACTGGCCGGCCGTCGACGAGGACGACGCCGCTGCGCTCTGCTACACCAGCGGTACCACGGGAAACCCGAAGGGCGTCGCGTACTCCCACCGCTCGATCTACCTCCACTCGATGGAGGTGTGCATGGCGGAGAGCTTCGGCCTCGGGCCGCAGGTCCGCGACCTGTGCATCGTGCCCATGTTCCACGCCATGGCGTGGGGGCTGCCCTATGCGGCGCTGATGTCAGGCGCCTCGCTGGTCATGCCCGACCGCTTCCTCCAGGCGGCGCCGCTCGCCCAGATGATCGCCGTCGAGAAGCCGACCTTCGCCGGCGCGGTGCCCACGATCTTCACCGACCTGCTCGCGTACCTCGACGCCAACCCCACCGACACCTCCTCGCTGAAGGAGGTCGTCATCGGCGGCTCGGCCTGCCCGCCCGCCCTCATGCACGCGTTCAAGGACCGGTACGACATCGACGTCATCCACGCCTGGGGCATGACCGAGATGTCGCCGCTCGGCTCGGTGTCCCGCTCGCCCGCCGGGCTGGAGGGCCCCGAGGCCTGGGCGTACCGGTACACCCAGGGCCGCGTGCCGGCCGGCGTGGAGGCCCGGATCGTCGGCCCGATCGGCGAGGTCATGCCGAACGACGGCAAGGCGGTCGGCGAACTGCAGGTCCGCGGCCCGTGGATCACCGCCCAGTACATCGGCGAGGACGGACCCGACCCCGACAAGTTTGAGGACGGCTGGCTGCGGACCGGTGACGTCGGCACGCTCACGCCCAACGGGTACCTGACCCTGACCGACCGGGCCAAGGACGTGATCAAGTCGGGCGGCGAGTGGATCAGCTCGGTCGACCTCGAGAACGCCCTGATGGCCCACCCGGCGGTGCTCGAGGCGTGCGTGGTCGGAGTGCCGGACGACAAGTGGGGCGAGCGTCCTTTGGCCACCGTGGTACTGCGGGAAGGCACGACGGCCGACGCCGACACGCTCCGGCAGTTCCTGGGTGACAAGGTCGCCCGCTGGCAGCTGCCCGAGCGCTGGTCGTTCATCGAGGCGGTGCCGAAGACCAGCGTCGGCAAGTTCGACAAGAAGCGGGTCCGGGCCAGCTACGCCGACGGCGACCTCGAGGTGGTAGAGATCAGGGCGTGACCGGTCCGGAGCGAAGCGGAGGGGCCGGTCACCATGGGCTCAGTCCGTTGGGAGCGCGGCCGGAGCGAAGCGGAGGGCGCGTGACCCGGTCTGCGAAGCTGGCGCTGTTCGTCACTGGCGCGGTCGTCCTCTGCGTCGTGGCGGCGTGCGGCGTGGCCCTGGCCCTGCGTGACTGGGTCCCGGGCCTCGCCGGCTGCGCCGACGCCACCGCCCCGACGAAGACCGCCGTGAGCACCCAGAAGGTGCGCATCGAGCAGCTGTGGCCCCGCCTCGCGCCCATCCAGTCGGTGCACTGGCAGGAGCGCGAGGCGCGGGCCCGCAGCTGCCCGGAGATCGGCCCGATGGACTACGTGATGAACGGCTTCGCCGTGGTGACCCGCGAGCGGGCCGACGAGCTCGCGCAGGGAGGGCCGTCCGCGGCCCCGTCGCCCGGACCGCGGCCGAGCACCGTGGCGCCGCCGCAGCACGTGCCGGAGGACCTGCTGCCGTTCGCCCCGAAGGACCCCACCTGGCTCGACGTCGGCGACCACCTCCTGCTCGACCAGCGATCGGCGACCGTCTACTTCACCCGCAGTACTAGCTGAGCTTGAAGACCACCGCGTCCGGCCGTTCCGTGCGGGTGAGGCCCAGCCCGTCGATGCCGGCCGTGAACGCGCGCTTGTGGGCCGCCGCCCCCGGCGGCTGCCGCAGGACGACCACGGTCTTGACGCCGAGCTTCCTGAGGTACGCCACGCTCGCCTGGTCCGGGAAGCTGGCCGTCTCCTTCCGGGTGCGGGCCAGGCTGTTCGGAATCAGCCCGCTGTAGCCGTTGACCAGCGGCTGGAACGAGTCCGCCAGCCACAGCTGGTACACCTCGTCGACCGATCGGGTGCTCGGCAGCACGAGGATCGGCCCCTCGGCCGTCCGCAGCGCGGCCGGCGCGGGCGGCACGACCGGGAACTTCGCCTCCTGCAGCCCCTCCGCCAGCACCAGCACGGCCGGCAGGAACAGCGCCACGGCGGTCACGCGCGGCCACCGCCAGGTCGCCGCCCGCTCCCACAGGGCCGTCACCGCGCCCGCGGCCAGCAGCCCGAGCAGCAGCGTCGTCCAGACGACCCAGCGGCCGGGCGTCCGGTTCGCGTCCCAGCCGGGGAGGTGGTCGTACAGGAAGAGGTAGGCCCCCCGGGTCCAGGAGTGCACGCCCAGCGCCGCCAGCACGGTCAGCGTGATGCCGGTGGCGAGCGCGATCCGCCGGCCGATGCTCCAGACCGACAGCACCAGCCCGGCGACGGCCAGCGCGTACAGCGTGTAGCCGGCGAAGACCAGCACCTCGCTGCCGCCGCGACCCTGGTAGGAGTCGCGTAAGGAGGCGTGCGCGCCGCCCCACAGCCAGGACGGGCGCGGCGCGACGAAGAAGCCCTTCCAGTCCGGGCCGAACAGCTCGATCTCGTGCAGCGTCCGCGCCGCCTCCGGATAGCGCTCCTGCACCGCGAAATACGGCCGGGACAGCAGCACGGACACGGTGAGCAGGATCACGGCGCCGATCGCGTCGGCGAGCAGTAGCGGCCGGCCCAGCCGCGGCCGGCGGCGGACCAGCCAGACCACCAGCGTGACGACGAACAGCAGCGACAGCACGTAGAGGAACCCGAGACCGATGCCGAAGCCGAGGGTGATCTGCCAGGTCGCGGTCAACCAGCCCGCGACCGCCCACTTCGGACGGACGAGCTCGGGCCGGTACCCCGCGCGCAGCGAGTAGCCGTGCCCGCGGGCCAGCATCGCCAGGCTCAGCGCCATGCCGCCGGCGGACAGGATGTTGAGGTGGGAGATCTGCGACCAGTGCCACGGCGCGTAGGCGAAGGCGGCGCCGGCCACCGCGGCGCCCGGGATCCCCGAGCCGAGCTGCCGGGCCAGGAAGTACGCCCCGGCGAAGGCCAGCGCGAAGACCAGCATGAAGAGGATGTTGTACCGCAGGATCGCCGCACCGGTGTCGTGGCCGATCAGCGCGAACGGGAGGTAGCCGAGCAGGGTGTCGGAGAAGGCCAGCGTGCTCGGCTCGGGGTGGAACGCGTTGGTGTCCCACAGCTCGCCCGGGTCGCGCTTGACGATCCAGCCGATCCACGCCATCTGCCAGGCCTGCAGGCTCGGGTCGCGATAGTCGTTGGGCATCGTGTGCAACGGGTCGCGCAGCGCCGGCCAGGTCATCACGGACGCAAGCACCAGCGCGAACAGGCTGACGAGCGTCCACTCGTGCCGGAACACGTTGCGCAACCGGAGCATTGGCGCCATCGCGCCGCCTTTCGTCCACAATGGACGACGGGCCGACCTCCCCCGTCGACTGGCAGGCGGATCATACCCGCGCGGCGACGTGGCCGGCTGTCCCTAGGCGGGCGCCCAGGGAAGCCCGGATGTGTTCTCCATAACAAGGTCGGCCGAGTCCACGTGGTCGACGACGGTGCCGAGGTTGCCGCGCTGGTTCCCGGAGACGGCCAGCACGTAGCCGGTGGCCGGCTTCTGGGTGTCGGCGACCCAGGTCCGGCCGCCGAAGACGTAGGCATTGTTGTCCAGGCTCACGGCCCGGTGCGATTTGTTGGTGCGGGCCGTGTTGCGCAGGGTCACCGACCCGAACTCCAGCCGCGCGCAGCCGGTCGCGTTGAGCCCGATCCCGTTGGTGCCCTCGGCCGTGAGCCGGTCGAGGGTGCACGTGCTGTCCTGGATGTGGAAGCCGTGCTCGGGGGTGTTGAGCACGGTCGAGTCGGTGACCGTGACGGTGGACTGGGCGATGGAGAAGCCGTGCCGGCCGGGCTTCTCCACGGTGATCTTCGAGATGACCACCGGGCCGGCGGTGTCGACCCGCACCCCGGAGTTGCCGCCGCCGACGCCGTCGACGCCCACACCCGCCGAGGTGACCTGGGCCCGCTCGAACACGACGTCGCTGGGCGTGCGGGTCTTCCACGAGGCCTCGTACGCGCAGTAGAGGCCATGCCCGGCGGTGCTCTCGACGCGCACGTCGCGGACCGTGACGCCGCTCTGCCCGACGACCGAGACGCCCCGCGACTTCGACCGGGTCACGGTGATGTTCGTGGCGACCCCGCCGGTGTTGGGCGGTCCGCTGGCGTAGTTGACGAACGCGACACCGTCGTCGCCGGTGTCGAGCGTGGTGATCTGGTCGGCCCGCCCGTCCTGGCAGTTCGCGAAGTGCAGGCCGTCGGCCATCGTGTGGCGGATGACCGCCCGGCTCACCGTCGGCCGGGTGCACTCCCAGAACAGCAGGCCGGCCGCGGCCGCCCCGGTGATCTGGATGTCCTCGACCAGCGTGTCGGTGGTGTTCTGGAAGGTGATGCACTCCTCGACGCCGTTGCGGCTGGACGGCATGGTCACGAAGGCCGTGGTCAGCCCGCTCACCTTGGCCCGGTTGCCGCCGTCGAAGATCAGGCCGCGCTTGGTGCTGTCGGTGAAGACCAGCCGCGCGCCCGGCAGCATGACCAGCTGCCCGCTGAAGCCCTTGACCACGACCGGCGTCCCGCCGTTGTCGATGACGTAGTCACCGGGCGGGAACACCACGCTCACCGAGCTGCCCGACAGGGCGGAGACGAGCTTCTCCCGGTTGCTCGCGCCGTTGTTCGTCGCGTTCAGGCCCAGGTCGGTGGCGAGCCGCGAGCCTGGCAGGCCGCTCGGGTGCGGCTCGGGCGACGACGGCCTGCCCGGCTGGCCGTCGTCGGAGCGGTCGCTCGCCACGATGCCGACGGTGGCCGCCGCGGCGACTACCATCGGTGCTCCGAGCATCAACGCTGCGCGGCGGGTGACGGGCATCGAGGAAACTCCTGACGGTCGGGTCGCTACCAGTATCCTGGCAGCGCCCGGCGCGCCGGAAACCGAGCCGTCTTGAGGGCCTCTCAGGCCGACTTCTTGGCCGGTGTCGTCTTCTTCGCGGTGGTCTTCTTCGCGGCCGTCGTGGCCTTCTTCGCCGGCGCCTTCGCCGCCGGCGCCTTCTTGATCGGCGTCGGCTCTTCGGCCTCCTCCTCGGCGGCCTTCTCCGGCGCCGCCTCGCCACGGGCCGCACGGGCCCGCTCGACCGACGCCCGCAGCGCCGCCATCAGGTCGACGGCCGCGGCCGGCGCCTCCTCGGCCTCCTCGGGCTGCACGACCTCGCGGCCGGCCACCTTCGCGTCGATGACCTCCTGGAGGGCCTCGCGATAGTTGTCGGTGTACGCCGACGGCTCGAAGTCGCCCGCCATCGACTCGATCAGCGAGCCGGCCATCGCCAGCTCCGCCGGCCGGGCCGTGACGTCCTCGTCGAGGATGTCGAACTTCGCGGCGCGGACCTCGTCGGGCCACAGCATGGTGTTGAGGACCAGCACGTTGTCGCGCACCCGCAGGGTGGCCAGCTGCTCGCGCTGGCGGAGCGCCACCTTGACGATCGCCAGCCGTTCAGTGTTCGTCAGCGCGTCGCGCAGCAGCGCGTAGGGCTTGGCGGCGGTCTGCTCGGGCTCCAGGTAGTAGGCCTTGTTGTACAGGATCGGGTCGACCTGCTCGACCGGCACGAACTCCAGCACCTCGATGGCCCGGCTCGTGGTGAGCGGGAGCTCGGCGAAGTCGTCGTCGGTCAGGATCACCATCTCGCCGCCGCCGAGGTCGTAGCCCTTGGCGATGTCGTCGTAGCTGACCTCGTCCCCGTCGATCGAACAGACTCGCTTGTACTTGATCCGTCCGCCGTCCTCCCGGTGCACCTGGTGGAAGCGGATGTCCTTCTCCTCGGTCGCCGAATAGAGCCGGACGGCGATCGACACCAACCCGAAGGAGACCGCGCCCTTCCAGATCGCGCGCATCGGTTATCCCTTTCCGCAGCTTGTCGACCTTCCACCAACAGAATTGCATCGTTTCGACGCGGACGCGAGGAACTCGCAGGCGAACTATGGTGTGGGCATGGGGGGTCCGCCGGCGCCGATGCTCGCCTCGGCCGGCGTGCTGCCGTCCGGGCCGGGCTGGGCGTTCGAGTTCAAGTGGGACGGCATCCGCGCGATCGCGGTGGTCAGCGGGGGCGCGACCCGGTTCTACGCGCGCAGCGGCGCCGAGGTCACCGCCGCGTATCCCGAGCTCGCCGGGATCGGCCGCGGCCTCGACGACACCGTGCTCGACGGCGAGGTCGTCGCCATGGACGAGGCCGGGCAGCCGTCGTTCCAGGTGCTGGCCGAGCGGATGCACGTGCGCGACCCCCACCGCGCGGCCCGGCTCGCCGCCGCCGTGCCAGTGACCTACCTGGTCTTCGACGCCCTGAGGATCGACGGCGAAGAGCTGACGCACCAGCAGTACACCGTCCGCCGCAGTCGCCTCGAAGGCCTCACCCTGGGCGCGCGCGCCGTCGTGCCCCCCTCCTTCGACGACGGTCCGGCGACCGTGGCCGCGTCGCGGGAGAACCGGCTGGAGGGGGTGGTCGCGAAGCGGACGAGCTCGCTGTACCACCCGGGCCTCAGGACGCCGGACTGGGTGAAGGTGAAGCTGGAGCAGAGCGCCGAGTTCGTCGTCGGCGGCTGGCGCCCCGGCAAGCGTGCGCTCGGCGCCCTGCTGGTCGGCGTGCCGAGTGCCGACGGCCTGGCGTACCGCGGCCGCGTCGGCGGCGGGATCTCCGGCGAGTCGGAGAAGGCGCTGCTCAACGCCCTGCAGCCGCTCACCGCCGCCGGTTCGCCGTTCGGCGACACGGTCCCGCGCGAGGACGCCCGCGGCGCCGTCTGGGTGAGCCCGCACCTGGTGGTCGAGGTGAAGTACAGCCACCGCACCCGCGACGGCCGCCTGCGGTTCCCGCGCTTCCTGCGCATCCGTCCCGACCTGTCCCCGGCGGAGGTGAGCGATGCCTGACCGGTTCCGCGTCGAGGTCGAGGGGCGCCAGCTGGAGATCTCCAACCTGGACAAGGTGCTGTACCCCCAGGTCGGCTTCACGAAGGCCGAGGTGATCGACTACTACACCCGGATCGGCCCGATCCTGCTGCCGCACCTGGCCGGCCGGCCGCTGACCCGCACGCGGTACCCCAACGGCGTCGACGGCAACAGCTTCTTCGAGAAGAACGCCCCCGCCGGTACCCCTGACTGGATCCGCACGGTCCGCCTGCCCGTCCCCGGCTCGTCCAAGAACCGCGAGAAGATCGACTTCATCCTGGTCGACGAGCTGGCCACGGTGGTCTGGCTGGCCAACCTGGCCGCGCTGGAGCTGCACACCCCGCAGTGGCGGGTCGACGAGGACGGCCGCACCCTCGACCCCGACCAGCTCGTGGTCGACCTGGACCCGGGCCCGCCGGCCGGCCTCCCGGAGTGCTACGAGGTGGCCCTGCTGCTACGCGAACGGCTGGCCGCCGACGGCCTGGCGGGCTGCCCGAAGACGTCCGGCAGGAAGGGCATGCAGCTGGTGGTACCGCTACCGGGCGACGAGACGGCCGACGAGCTGAGCGCCTACGCCAAGGCGGTCGCGGACGAACTGGCCCGGGCGCACCCCGGCCTGGTGGTCTCGAAGATGGCCAAGCAGCTGCGCCCGGGCAAGGTCTTCATCGACTGGAGCCAGAACAACGCCTTCAAGACCACGGTCGCGCCGTACTCGCTCCGGGCGGGCGCCCTGCCGACCGTGAGTGCCCCGCTGACCTGGGAGGAGGTCGAGGCCGGCGAGCTGACCGCCGCCGACCTGAACCCGTCCACCGTCCTCGCCCGCCTCGCCGAGCTAGGCGACCTGCTCCAGGGCGGCGAGTAGCCGGTCCACGTGCTCCGTCGTGGTGCCCAGGCCGAGGCTGGCGCGTACCGCCTGGGCCGGGACCGCTTCGGCGCCCAGCCGCGCGGTCGCCTCGGCGAGCAGGCGGCGGGTCAGCGGGTGGGCGCAGAACAGGCCTGTGCGCACGCCGATGCCGTGGTCGCGGCCCAGCCGGACGGCCAGGTCGCCCGGGTCCTCGCCCAGCACCGCGAACGACACGATGCCGACCCGCGGCGCTTCCGGGCCGAACAGGCGCAGCTCCTCCACGTGCGGCAGCCCGGCCAGGCCGGCCCGCAGGCGGGTCACCAGGGCCTGCTCGTGGCTGTCCTCCCGGAGCGCCCGCAGGGCCGTGGCCAGCGCGACCGCGCCGAGCAGGTTCGGCGTCCCCGCCTCGTGGCGGGCCGGGCCGGTCGCCCAGCGCACGGTGCCGTCGAAGGCCACGTTGGCGCTCGCGCCGCCGCCCGCGAGGTACGGCTCGGCGGCGTCCAGCCAGTCGGCCCGGCCCACCAGCACGCCGGCGCCGAACGGTGCGTAGATCTTGTGGCCGGAGAACGCCACGTAGTCCGCGCCCAGGTCGGACAGCGAGACCGGTGCGTGCGGGGCGAGCTGGGCGGCGTCGACCGCGATCCGGGCGCCGAAGCGGTGTGCCACGGCGGCGAGCCGCGCGACCGGCCACAGCTCCCCGGTCACGTTGCTGGCCGCGGTCACGCTGACCAGCGTGTTCTTTCCCGTGCTGGACAGGCATCGGGTGAGCGACCCGACCGCCTCGTCGGCCGACCGGGGCGCCGGCAGCCGCACCACGCCGGCCCAGGGCAGCAGGTTGGCGTGGTGTTCGGTGTCGAACGTGACGACCGTGGTGCCCGCGGGCACGGCGCGCGCGAGCAGGTTGAACGCGTCGGTGGTGTTCCGCGTGAAGACGACGGTGTCACCGGCGCCGCAGCCGAGCACGTCGGCCACGGTCTCGCGGGCCTGCTCGTACTCCCGCGTGCACCGCTCCGACAGCGCCCCGGCGCCGCGGTGGACCGATCCGTAGAAGGGCAGCAGCTCGGCGACCGCGTCGGCGACGACCCGCAGGCAGGGGGCGGTGGCGGCGATGTCGAGGTTGGCGAAGTCGACGCTGCGGCCGTCGCGGAGCTTGACGTCACCGGGGGACAGGACAACGGACATGGAGGCATGACCTTCCGTTCGCGCTTGCCCGCCACACCGCGCGACGGGCCGGGTCATCACCCGGGGCACCCCGCCGCGAACGCGAGGGTTGCCGGCCAGCGAGCCGGGGCTTGGCGCTGGCACTCATGACCTCCGCCGACGGTACCGCGGATAGAGTTGGCTCATGAGCGAACTCCCGCCGAATGGGACGCCGTCCGACCGACCGGCCGCGCCCCCGACGGGCCAGTCAGCGCCTGCCGACACTCCGCCGGGCGAGCAGCCGGCCGCCCCCTTCGCGGGGTCCGCGAGTGGTCAGCCACCCGCCCCCGAGCCGTGGGTCGCTCCGACCCCGTGGGCGCCGTCGGCCCAGCCGCCCGCCGCCGCACCCGGCAACGGGTTCGCTCCGCCGGCCTCGGCGCCGCCCGCCGCGTCCACCTGGGCCGCACCATCCGAGCCGCCTGCCGCATCGACCTGGGGCTCGCCTTCCGGGCCGTCCCCGCAGCCCGACGCGTCGCCGTGGGCTAGGCCGGCGCCGCCCGGGACGCCCGGGCACTCGCCCTACTCGGCCCCCGCTGGCCTCACCGACCCGGGTTCCCCCGCACCGGCGCAGGCGGGGATCGGGACGCCGCCCTCCGGGTGGCCGGCCGCGCTGCCCGCGGTGCCCGGCGCGCCCGGCAGTTGGGCGCCGACGGCCGCCGCCGCGACCTCCGCCGTGCCCAACGTGACCGTGGCCGCCGAGCCCGTGACCAACGAGCAGTCGTACGCGACGGCCGCGCTGGCCCTCGCCGCCGCCCCGCCCGCCAAGCGCTCCGACCGGCGGCGGCTGTGGACGCTCATCCTCGTCATGGGGTTCATCGCCGCCTGCGGCGTGGCCGTGCTCGGCTTCTTCGGGTTCAGCGGCGGCTGGACGGCCCTCGTCATCGGTGTCGCCGC
Source organism: Dactylosporangium sp. NPDC005572 (assembly GCF_040605515.1). Taxonomy (NCBI): domain Bacteria; kingdom Bacillati; phylum Actinomycetota; class Actinomycetes; order Micromonosporales; family Micromonosporaceae; genus Dactylosporangium; species Dactylosporangium sp. NPDC005572. Next base: position 69,582 of record NZ_JBEXCY010000034.1, read on the forward strand.
CGCGGTCATCCCGGTGCCCCTGCTCGTCTTCTGCTTCCTGTGGCTCGACCGGTACGAGCCGGAGCCGGTGAAGTACCTCATCTTCGTCTTCGGCTGGGGCGCCTGCGTCGCAACCGGCGTGGCGCTCGTGGTCAACACCACCGGCGCCTATCTCGCCGATCGCGCCGGACTCTCCGACGCACTCGTGGCCGTGCTGGTGGCGCCGTTCATCGAGGAGAGCATGAAGGCGCTCGGGCCGATCCTGCTGTTCTGGCGCCGCCCCCGCGCGTACTCCGGCATCATCGACGGCATCGTCTACTGTGGACTTTCGGCCACCGGCTTCGCCATGGTGGAGAACATCCTGTACCTCGGGTTCAAGGGGTACGCCGACACCGCCGAGAAGAACGGGCCGGTCTCCGGCGCGGCCGTGCTGGTCGGCATTTTCATCGTGCGGATCGTGATGACCGGCTTCGCCCACCCGCTGTTCACCGCGATGACGGGCATCGGCCTCGGCATCGCCTCGCGCACCTCGAACCGGTCCGTGCGGTTCCTGGCCCCGATCGCGGGCCTGATCCTGGCGATGATCCTGCACGGCTCGTGGAACCTGATGTCGGTGACCGCCTCGGCCAACACATGGGTGCTGCTGTACGGCTACTTCGCCGTCATGATGCCGATCTTCCTGTGCATGGTCGGCTTCGCCCTGTGGCTGCGCTCGTACGAGGGCCGGGTGACCGAGCGCGTGCTCGGCGAGTACGCGCGGGCGGGATGGTTCTCGCCGCCGGAGGTCGCCGCGCTCGGCACGCTGGGGCGGCGGCTGTCGGCCCGGCGCTGGGCCCGCCGGGTCGCCGGCGACGCGGGCGACAAGGCGATGAAGGCGTTCCAGTTCGACGCGACGCGGCTGGCGCTGCTGCGTGACGGGCTGCGCCGCGGCCTCGACAAGGAGCCCCAACGCCGGCATGCGGCGCTGGTCGAGGAGTTCCGGCTGCTGCAGGCCCTGCAGGCGTACCGCCAGGTCTTCGTCGGGCGGGATCCGCAGGCGCCGCGGGCGGTGTGGGACGGCTCGCGGTATCACATCACCTTCCCGGACGGCGTGGTGCGCGTGCTCGACGCCCCACCGACCCCGGTCGTGCCGGTGCCGGTGGTGCTGGCCCCGCCGCAGCCGCCGCCGGTGCCCGTCTACTACAGGTAGAGGCCGGTCGAGTCCGGCTCGACCCGCCGGGCCGCGACCGCGTGCACGTCGCGCTCGCGCAGCAGCACGTAGTCGCGGCCCTGGAGCTCCACCTCGGAGCGCTCCTCGGGGTCGAACAGCACCCGGTCGCCGGCCACGATCGACCGCACGTTGGGCCCGACGCCGACGGCCGTCGCCCACGACAACCGGCGCCCGACGGACGCCGTCGCCGGGATCACGATGCCGGAGACATGCCGCCGCTCGCCCTCCGCACCCTCGAGCCGGACGAGCACCCGGTCGTGGAGCAGGCGAATCGGCAGGCCGGCCTCGAGGTCGTCGGCCGATGGGGTGAGGGCGGGCTGTGCTGTCACGCATGCGACGCTACCGCCTCGATGCGTGCCATTGCCGCTCGACCCGGACTACGGTGAGGTGTCTGCTGCCGTCGGGGGAGGTTCGTTCGTGGGCCGGTTCGACCAGGTGCGTGCCAATCTGCGCCGCGCCTATCTCCAACGGGTGGAGACCGCCCGAGCCCAGCGGGAGGCCGCGCTCGTCGAGCCCGAGCCGGACCCGGACCCGGTGATCGAGGAGATGGAGGCCGAGCTGGCGCCGGGCCAACCGTCGACGATGAGCCGCGACGACGCCGAGGTCCCGCACGGCCTGCGCATCGCCGCGGCCTGGTCGTGGCGGCTCCTTGTGCTGGTGGCGGCGGCTGCCGTACTGCTGTGGCTGGTCGGCCGGCTGAAGACCGTCCTGATCCCGCTGAGCATCTCGCTGCTCCTGTCGGCGCTGCTCGCGCCCATGATGGGCGTGCTGCGGCGCCGGGTGAAGCTGCCGCCGTCGCTGGCCGCGTTCCTGGTCCTCATCACCGGCCTGGCCGCGGTTGCGGGCGTGCTGACCCTGGTCATCAGCGAGTTCGTCGACGGCTTCCCGGCGCTGTCCGACAAGGCGTCGGACGGCGTGCAGCAGATCCAGACCTGGCTGACGACCGGCCCGCTCCACCTGAGCGGCCGCCAGCTGGACGCCACCTTCGACGCCGCGTCGAACTGGCTGAGCGAGAACCGCGGCAGCTTGACCGACAGCGCCGTGTCCACGGCCACGGCGACGATCGAGTTCCTGGCGCTGCTCTTCCTGGTCCTGTTCGTGACGTTCTTCTTCATGCGCGACGGCAAGCGAATCTGGCACTTCCTGACCAGCATTCTGCCCGGCCCGGCCCGCGACCCGATCCGCCGAGCGGGCGAGGCCGCCTGGCAAACCCTGGTCGCGTACGTCCGGGCGACGGTGCTGGTGGCCTTCATCGACGCCTTGGGCATCGGCCTGCTGCTGGTGATCCTGAACGTCGACTTCTGGTTCCCACTGGGCACCCTGGTCTTCCTGGCCGCCTTCGTGCCGATCGTGGGCGCGACCCTCTCCGGCGCCGTGGCCGTCCTGGTGGCGCTGGTGGACGAGGGCCCGATCACGGCGCTGGTGGTGCTCATCGGCGTGATCGCGGTTCAGCAGCTGGAGGGCCACGTCCTCCAGCCGCTGATCATGGGCCGGGCCGTGTCGGTCCACCCGCTGGCCGTGATCGTGGCGATCTCCGCCGGCGTGGTGCTGGCCGGCATCATCGGCGCCCTGGTGGCGGTCCCGCTGGTGGCGGTGCTGAATACGGGCATCCGCCACCTGGTCCAGCACCGCCGCGAGCCCCCACCGGACGCCGTGATCGTCTCGTCCGACTAGCTCGCCGGACCGGACCGGACCGGACCTAGAAGAGGGGCCGGACCACCAGGTACGACAGGACGGCGATCAGCGCCGCGGCCGGGAACGTCAGCACCCAGGCCGTGACGATGTTGCCCGCCACGTTCCAGCGGACCGCCGACAGGCGCTTCGTGGCGCCCACGCCCATGATGGCCGACGTGATCGTGTGGGTCGTCGAGATCGGCAGGCCCAGCTGCGACGTCGTGAACAGCACGCCCGCGGCCACCGTCTCGGCGGCGAAGCCCTGCGGCGGGTCCAGGTCGATGACCTTGCGGCCCAGCGTGCGGATGATGCGCCAGCCGCCCGAGTACGTGCCCAGGGCCAGCACCGTCGACGAGGCCAGGAACACCCACTCCGGGATGTCCGTGGTGTTGTCCTGGTAGCCGCCCGCGTACAGCGCGAGCACCACGATGCCCATCGTCTTGGCCGCGTCCTGCATGCCATGGCCGACCGACATCGCGGCGGCGGAGACCGTCTGGGCCATGCGGAAGCCGCGGGTGAGCTTGCGCGGCTGGCCGCGGCGGAAGATCCACATGATCGCGAGC
>NZ_JBEXCY010000035.1:0-72361 GCF_040605515.1 Dactylosporangium sp. NPDC005572
AGCTGAAGTACCACATGCAGACCTCCGGCCGGTCGCTGCACGCGCAGGAGATGGACTTCAACGACATCCGCACCACCCTGCAGGCGCTGTGCGCCATCTACGACAACGCCAACAGCCTGCACACCAACGCCTACGACGAGGCCGTCACCACCCCCAGCGAGCACTCGGTCCGCCGGGCCCTGGCCATCCAGATGATCATCGACCGGGAATGGGGCCTGGCCGGCAACGAGAACCCGCTGCAGGGCTCGTACATCATCGACGAGCTGACCGACCTGGTCGAGGAGGCGGTGCTGGCCGAGTTCGACCGCATCGCCGAGCGCGGCGGGGTCCTCGGCGCCATGGAGACCGGCTACCAGCGCGGCCGCATCCAGGACGAGTCGATGCTGTACGAGCACCGCAAGCACGACGGCAGCCTGCCGCTCGTCGGCGTCAACACGTTCCTCGACCCGCACCGCGACGAGACCCCGCCGCAGACCGTCGAGCTGGCCCGGGCGACCGAGTCCGAGAAGCAGTCCCAGCTGACCCGCCTCGCCGACTTCCACACCCGGCACGCCGAGGAGGCGCCCGCCGCGCGCGCCCGGCTCCAGCAGGTCGCGATGAACGGCGGCAACGTCTTCGCCGAGCTGATGGACGCGGTGCGGCACTGCTCACTCGGCCAGATCTCCGACGCCTTCTTCGAGGTGGGTGGCCAGTACCGGCGCAACGTATGACCGCGACGTCGAGCGCTGGGACGCCTCCTGCGGCGATGCAGGACCGTCTCGTCCCCGCGCACGTTGTAACCTCCGGGGAACTGAACCGTTCGGAGTGTCATCGATGATTCTCTGCTCTTTTCAGCGATAGTCAGTGTGTGGAGTTGTCTGATTGGGCACGCCGGAACGGCGTGCACTACCAGACCGCTTGGTCATGGGCGAAGAACGGGCAGATGCCCGTGCCGGTGGTCAAGACCGGCACCGGCCGGTACCTCGTGCTCGAACCTGCCGCCGCATCGGCGGGCCGAACGGTGGCGTACTGCCGAGTGTCGTCGTCGGACCAGCGTGACGACCTGGAGCGGCAGGCCGGTCGGGTTGTCACTGCCGCGACCGCCCGCGGGCTGACCGTGGCCGAGGTCGCCACCGAGGTTGGGTCCGGGCTCAACGGCGCTCGGCCGAAACTGGCGAAGCTGCTCCGCGACCCGCAGGTGACCACGATCGTGGTGGAGCACCGTGACCGGCTGGCCCGCTTCGGTGTGGAGCACCTCACCTGTGCGCTGGCCGCGACCGGCCGCGGCATCGTCGTCATCGACGACACTGAGGTGGCCGACGACCTGGTCCGGGACATGGTAGAGGTGCTCACCTCGTTCTGCGCCCGCCTGTATGGTCGCCGCTCGGCCAGCCGCAAGGCGAAGGCGGCGATGGCGGCCGTTGAGGCGACCGTATGAGCCACGGCAAGCAGGGTTTCCGGGTTGAACTGGATCCCACGGCTGAACAGCGTGTCCGGCTCGGCCAGCACGCCGGGCTGTCACGGGTGGTGGAGAACTTCTGCCTCGCGTTGGTCAAGGCGACCCTGTCCCAGCGTGACGCGGAGCGCTCCTACGGGGTGCCGGACGAGCAGCTGACGCCATTACCATGGTCGGCACCGGCGCTGGAGAAGGCGTGGCGGGCCGCCCACCCCACCCTGTTCCCCTGGTTCAGCGAGGCCGGTCTTTCGTCGCGGGTGCCGAAGGAGGCGTGCCGGGTCCGGGCGGCCGGGCTGAAGAACTGGGCTGACTCCCGCAAAGGCGCCCGGCGCGGCCGGCGGGTCGGGTTCCCGGCGTGGCGCAAGCGCAAGCACGGCTCCCGCTTCCGGTATGACGCCGACCGCGCTCGACCGACTGGGCCACGCGCGGTCGCGCTGCCCGGCGTTGGAGCGGTCGGCACCCGCGAGGACATGTCGTGGCTCACCGAACGACTCAGCGGCGGCGGTGCCCGCATCATCGGTGCCACCGTCCGGGAGCAGGCTGACCGCTGGTGGGTTTCGTTCCAGCTCGACATCGACCGTACCGACGTCAACGAGCGCCGTGCGGTCGACCCGGGCGCGCCGACGTGCGGCGTTGATCTCGGTATCAAGACGTTCGCGGTCGTCGCCGACGACACCGGCCAGGTAGAAGAAGTACACGCCCCCCGTGCGCTGAAGGCCGCCCAGCGTAAGTTACGCCGGGCCAACAAAGCCCTCGCCCGCTGCGAACGCGGGTCGAACAACCGGGCCAAGGCCGTCCACAAGGTCGCCGCCGTGCACCTCGCGGTCGCCAACCGGCGTGCGGACTTCCTGCACAAGCTCACGACCAGGCTCGCGAGAACCAAGCGCGCCATCGCCGTGGAGAGCTTGAACGTCGCAGGGATGATCCGCAACCGGCGGCTGGCCCGCGCCGTCTCCGATGCCGGGTTCGCCGAGTTCACCCGCCAACTCGGTTACAAGACCGACTGGTACGGGTCGAAGCTGTGGACTGCCGATCGCTGGTACCCCAGCTCGAAGACGTGCGGACGCTGCGCAGCGCTCAACGCCCGGCTCACCCTCTCGGATCGGGTGTGGACGTGCCTGTGCGGCGCCATACACGACCGTGACCACAACGCGGCCCGGAACCTCCTGGCCGCTATGCACGCTGCCGCCTAACGGTGGCATCGTCGCCGGGCAGTTCCCCGGAGACGCAAAACGCCTGCGGAGGACCTGTCAGACCCCGGCCTGCCGGGGCGCGGACCAGTGAAACAGGAAGAGAATCACTAAGATTCTCCGAACGGTATCCGAGCAGCCCAGGAGGAACCCGGTGACGAGCGCACGGCTCCCGTTCGACCCGATCGGGGAAGCCGCCCGGCTGTGGCGTGAGCACGGCTGGGAGGGCGCCGCCGAAGGCATGGCCGCCGTCACCTCGCTCATGCGGGCGCAGGCGATCGTCCAGGCGTGGGTGGACGACGTCCTGCGCCCGTTGCAGCTGAGCTTCGCCCGCTACGAACTGCTGATGCTGCTGTCGTTCACCAGGGAGGGCTGTCTACCGATGGCCAAGGCGGGCGCCCGGCTGCAGGTGCACCCGACCAGCGTCACCAATGCGGCCTCGCGCCTGGAGGCCGCGGGACTGGTGGTCCGTCGTCCGGACCCGAACGACGGCCGTGGCGTGCTGGTGACCATCACCGAAGCCGGCCGATCCCTGGCGGCGCGGGCCACGGAGCTGCTCAACGAGCAGGTCTTCAGCCGGCCCGAGCTGACCTCGCCGGGAATGCGCGATCTCGTCGACACCCTGGGCGAGCTCCGGCAGGCGGCAGGAGACTTCGAGACGTGACCCGCCCCGGAGCCGGGCGCCGGCACCTGGCCGACGATCTCGGCCATCAGGTGACCCTGGACGGCCCGCCGGGACGCATCGTCTCCCTCGTTCCCTCACTCAGCGAGGCGTTGGCCGTGACGGTCCCGGACCGGCTGGTCGGGGTCACCGACTGGTGCACGCACCCGCCGGGGCTGGATCTGCCACGGGTGCGTGGCACGAAGAACCCGGACCGGTCCGCGGTTGCGGCGCTGCGGCCGGACCTCGTGGTGGCCAACCAGGAGGAGAACCGCCGGATCGACGTGGACCGGCTGCGGGCGGCCGGTGTGCCGGTGTGGGTCACCGTGATCGAGTCCCTCGACGACGCGGTGCGATCGCTGCGGCGGCTGTTCGTCGACGTGCTCGCCGTCGGTGAACCGGGCTGGCTGCGCACCGCGGCCGACGAGTGGAGCCGCCCGGCGCCGCAGCCGGCGTCGCGGGTCGTCGTCCCCATCTGGCGCGATCCGTGGATGGTGGTGGGCTCCCGCACGTTCGCCGGTGATGTCCTGGCCCGGCTCGGCCTGGTCAACGTGTTCGGTACCTCCTCCGAGCGTTATCCCCGCGTGGATCTCGCCGAACTGCGGTCGGCCGGCGCGGAGCTCGTGCTGCTGCCGGACGAGCCCTACGCCTTCACCGATGACGACGGGCCGGAGGCATTCCCCGGCGTCAGGACGGTGCTCGTGTCGGGGCGTCAGCTCACCTGGTACGGCCCGTCGCTGGCCACGGCCCGTGCGGAGCTGCTCGACCGGGTGCGCTGATTGTGTCGCGACCCGACTGGGCTCGAAGCAATGAAACAAGACTGGTGGCCGGTGGATACGCCCGAAGGTGGGGTGCTCAGCGGACGCTGGCCGACCTGATGGGCCTCTTCGGTATCTCCACGCCCGGCGCGCCGAACCCGGTCGATCAGCGCTGAGCTCGGGTCGTCGCCAGTCGCCCGCCACGCGTTTGGTTGCTCATCGTGGACCGGACAGGCGGGCGGTCTGAGCAGCCGCGACCAGCTCCTCGACCTGGGGGAACGACGGGATCGAGGGTTGTGAGCCGGGGCGGGTCGTGGTGAGGGCCGCGGCGGCGCTTGCTGTGGTCATGGCGGTGGGCAGGTCTGTGCCTCGGCTCAGCTCTGCTGCGAGCACCCCACAGTAGGTGTCGCCGGCACCGGTCGTGTCCACGGCGGTGACGTCGAACGAGGGCACGTGCAGCCGGGTGCCGTCGCGCCGCTGGAGCAGGCTGCCGCGCGGGCCCAGCGTGATCACGACCGTGGGGACGCGGTCGAGCAGGGTCCCGTAGATCTCGGCCTCGTGCTGGTTGACCACCAGAACGTCGACGCACGCCCACAGCTCGTCTGGCAGGTCGATCGCGGGGGCGGCGTTGAGCACGAGCAGCGCGCCTTCGCGCCGGGCGGCGGCGGCGTCGAGCACGCGGGCCGGCGGTGTTTCGAGCTGGCAGAGCAGCACGTCGGCTGAGCGAATCGCCGTGCGGTCGGCCTTGCTGAGGGGTGCGTCCGTGATGTTCACCCCGGACGCCACCACGATCGAGTTCTCGCCGTGGCTGTCGACCATCACCACGGCGCTTCCGGTGGGAGCGCCGGTGGAGGCTGTCAGACGTAGGTCGAGCAGAGGGTCGGTGAGCAGGGTGGCGACCTGCCCACCGGCAGGGTCGGCGCCGATCGAGCCGATGAACGTGGTCGCCGCGCCGCCGGCCCGGGCCGCCGCCAGCGCCTGGTTGGCGCCCTTGCCGCCGCAGCAGACGGTGGCGGCCGACGCCAGCACCGTCTCGCCGGGTCGGGGCAGCTCGGCCACCCGCAGGATCGTGTCGAGGTTGACGCTGCCGACAACAGCAACCTGTCCCTGAGCCACACGATCCTCGTTTCGGTCATGTAAACGATTGCACGAAGACCATAGGTCGTCTGTGAAGCAAATGGTAGGGAGCACGTTTCGCGATGTAAAGGATTACATCAAGGTCTTGCGGGTTCGGATGGCGGTGTGCCAGAGTCACCGGCATCCCCAGAGGAGCGGTCCGGATGACAGGGCCGTAGCCCACGGATGTGACGAGGCGAGAGAAGAGCCATGACACGACATGCAGAGATCGTCGGCGGCGGCATCGGCGGCCTGGGCCTGGCGAACTGCCTGGCCCAGCGCGGATGGACGGTGCAGCTCCACGAGCGGGGCGCCGAGATCCGCGAGGTCGGCGCGGGGCTCTACCTGCGGAATAATCCGTTGTCGGTGCTGGAGAAACTCGGACTGTTCAGCGCGGTCGCCAAGACCGGCCTGCCTCTCGACATCGAGCGCCGCTGCGACCGCCACGGTCGCACTCGGCACCAGCAGCGCAGCGTCGGCGACCAGCGGATGTGGGCGCTGCGGCGGGAAGACCTCATCCGCGCCCTCGAGAAGGGCGCCCGCGACGCCGGCGTCGTCATCCGTACGAACTCGAAGATCGTCAAGGCATCCGGCGACGGCACGGTCGTGGCCGAGGACGGCAGCACCTTCTCGGGCGACCTCGTGGTCGGGGCGGACGGTTACCACTCCTCCGTCCGCACGAGCCTGAACCTGACCAAGACGTACCGGCAGCTGCCGAGCGTGGCGACCCGGTACATCATTCCGGGCCGCGAGTTCGAGCCGATCGCGCGCACGACCATGCACTGGTCGGGCCGGCGGCGCGTCGGCGTCACGCCGACCAGCAGCGACGCGACGTACATCTTCCTGATCTCACCCGAGGACGACGCCGAGGGCGTGTCGTACCCGATCGACGTGGTGAGCTGGAGCTCGAGCTTCCCGGCGCTGACCGGACTCTTCCAGAGGATCGCCGAAACGCCGAGCGAGCCGCTCCAGCACAACTACATGGTCGTGGAGGCCACGAGGTGGTCGTCCGGCTCCGCCGCCATTCTCGGTGACGCTGCGCACGGGCTGCCCCCGCTGCTCGGGCAGGGCGCCGGGCTCGCGCTCTCCAACGCCTGGGCGCTCGCGCACACGCTCGACCAGGTGCCGGCCGTGCCCGACGCCCTGGCCCGCTGGGAGCGGACCTACCGGAACTACGCCGATCTGACCCAGAAGTGGTCGGTGCGGCTCGACACCCTGACCTGGAAGTGGCCGACCCCGCTGCTCGTCGCCCGCGAGCCGGTGCTGCACGCGATCCAGACCCTGCCGTGGTGGGAGCGGGAGATGCACATCGCTGACCGCTTCCCGATCGCCGCCTGAAGGGACATTCGTCATGGCTGGTAACGCTGCGCCGCAATTGGCGAACGAGGTTGAGGCGACGGGTTTCCAATGCCGGGGCGCCAGCGCGAGCTACGGCGGCGCCAGTGGCGCGCCGATCTTCGAGGGCGTCGACTTCGACGTCCACCCAGGGGAGTTCGTCTCCCTGCTCGGCGGCTCCGGCGTGGGCAAGACCACGCTCCTGCGCGTGCTCGGGGGACTGCACCCGGCCGGCAAGGGCTCGCAGGTCCGGTTCGCCGGGCGGCCGGTGACCGGGCCACCCGACCGGGTCGTCATGGTCTTTCAGAACTACGCCGCCTCGCTGCTGCCGTGGCGGACCGTCGAGAGCAACGTACGGCTCGGGTTGGAGCGCAAGGTCGACAAGGCGGAGCAGCACCGCCGGGCCGGGCGGGCGCTGGAGATGGTCGGCCTGGCGAAGAACGCGCACTACTACCCGAGGCAGCTGTCGGGGGGTATGCAGCAACGCGTGCAGATCGCCCGCGCGCTGGTGATGAATCCGGATGCGCTGCTGATGGACGAGCCGTTCGGCGCGCTCGACGCGATCACCAAGGCCACGCTGCAGGACGCCCTGCTCGAGATCCAGCGGCAGACCAGCATGACCGTCGTCTTCGTCACGCACGACCTCGACGAGGCCATCTATCTGAGCGACCGCATCATCGTGCTGTCCGGCTCGCCCGCCGGCGTGGCCCGCAACCTGCGGGTCGACCTGCCGCGCGACCGTGACCAGGTGAGCACCAAGGCCGAGCCGCGCTACCTGGAGCTGCGGCAGGAGATCTACAACGTCATGCACAGCTCCAGCGGTAAGGCGGCCGGGTCGTGACCGCGCCGATCACCCGCGCCGCGCTGCTGGTGCCCAGGGTGAACCTGCCGGGCCTGGTCGCCGCGGTCGGGCTGCTGGCGGCGTGGCAGGTGCTGGTCAGCACCGGCGTGATCACCTTCGTGTTCCTGCCCGGGCCGCTGGCCATCGCCGGCAAGTTGCCGACGCTGCTCGGGGCCGCGACGTTCTGGCAGGACTACGGCCACACGCTGACCTACAGCCTGGCCGGCTGGGGGCTGGGCGCCGCCATCGGCATCGTGGTGGGCAGCGCCCTCGGCATCAGCAAGGCGCTGCGCGAGTGGACCACCACCAGCCTGACGGTGCTGCGCCTGATCCCGGCCATCGCGCTGCTACCCATCGCCGCGCTGATCTTCGGGCTCTCCGCCGACCTTGAGCTCGCCCTGGTCACGTACGTCGCCACGTGGCCCGTGTTGGTCAGCACGGCCGGCGGCATCGAGAAGGTCGACCCGCTGCTGCGCGACGTGGCCCGTACACTGCGGATCAGCCGGCTTCGTGAGCTGACCCAGGTCGTGGTTCCCTCGGCGATCGGGCCGATCCTGGTCGGCCTGCGGCTGTCGCTCAGCTCGGCGCTGGTCCTCGCGATCGTCAGCGAGATGATCGGCAACCCGGCCGGGCTCGGCAACGCGATCAACATGGCCCGCAACGCCCTGAAGCCCGAGCTCACGTTCTGCTACATCGCCGTCGTCGGAGTGACCGCGGTCGCGCTCAACGGCATCTTCAACGCCCTCAGTCGCGTGCTCGCGCCCGGGGGAGGTCAGCGGTGACCGTACGCAAATGGGCCCGCGGGCTCGTCCCGCTCGCCGTCAGCCTGCTGCTGTGGCAGGTGTTCGGCCGCGACGACTCGCTCTACTTCCCCCGGCCCTCCGCCTGGTGGACGGCCATCACGCGGCAGTGGGCGGACGGCTCGCTGCTGCGCGACACCGCGGCGACGACCGGCCGGTTCCTGCTGGCCCTCATCATCGCCACCGTGGTCGGCGCGCTGATCGGCTTCGCGATGGCCGAGCACCGCGGGGTCGACCGGTCGCTCAACCCGACCTTCGAGTTCCTGCGGGTGCTCCCGGCCGCGGTGACCGTCCCGATCTTCGTGCTGATGCTCGGCTACACCAACCAGATGGCCGTCACGGCGATCGTCTTCGCCTCGATGTGGCCGATGATCCTGGCGACCCGCCGGGCCGCCGCCGACATCCCCGAGCTGCTGCGCGACGTCGGGGCCACGCTCCAGCTCACGCGTTCGCAGGTGATCCGCAAGATCCTCCTGCCGTCCCTGTTCCCCGCCGTGTTCCTCGCCCTGCGCGTGGCCGGCCCGATCACCTTCGTGGTCACGATCCTGGTCGAGATGCTCACCGGCATCTCCGGCACCGGATCGGCCATGTTCCTCGCCCAGCAGAGCTACCAGTCCGCCACCGTCTACGGCCTGATCTGTGTCGTCGCGGTCATGGCGCTGCTGGTCGACGCCGGGGCCGGCGGGCTCGAACGACTTGCCACCGCCTTCGGCGGCACCCGGCCGCGCCGTCGCGCGGCCTGAGAACCCCCGAATTCCCTTCTGAACAGAGGAATCGATGATGCGTGCTCACAAACTGGTGACCGCCCTGACTGCCGTCGCGCTCCTCACCGGACTCGCCGCCGGCTGCGGCTCGGACCCGGACGAATCCGGCGCGGACGGCGCGACGAAGATCCGCCTCGTGACGACCAGTCCTACGGTGACGCTGCTGGCCATCTACGCCGCCGACCAGCAGGGCTTCTTCAAGAATCACGGGCTCGACGTCGAGGTGACCTCGGTCAACGACGCGACGACGATCCCTGCGGCCATCGGCAAGCAGTTCGACGTCGGCTGGACCGTGCAGCCGATCGGCATCAACGCGGCGGCCTCGGGTGTCCCGCTGACCATCGTCGGCGGCGGCGAGCGTAACCAGCCCGACAACCAGCAGTTGTTCCTGCTGTCCGCGAAGGGCTCGAAGTACAAGACGGTCGCCGACCTGGCCGGCGCCAAGATTGGTTCGGCCACGCTGGCCGGCGCGAACACCATGCTGGTCAAGGCCACGCTCGACAAGGCCGGCGTCGACCTCAAGTCGGTCCAGTTCGTCCAGGTGGGGTTCTCCGACATGCCCGACCAGCTCGCCGCCGGTGCGGTGGACGTCATCGCGGTGTCCCCGCCCAACTCGCAGATCGCGCTGGACGCGGGCGCCCAGAACCTCGGCGTGTCGCCGTACAACATCATCAGCGAAACCGCCCTGACCACCTTCCTGATGGCCAACACCGGCTGGGCCAAGGAACACGCCGAGGCGCTGGCGGGCATGCGGGCCGCGCTCGACGAGGGCGGCAAGTGGATCAGCGACCACCCGGCCGACGCCAAGACCCTGCTCAGCAAGCGCACCGGCCTGGACATCGCCACGGTCGACAAGCTGTCGCTGCAGCTGCCGCGGTATACGTACCAGGACTACACCGCCCAGGACTTCGTGCCGTGGGTCGAGCTCATGAAGACCTACGGCACGCTCAACAAGAGCACCGACGCGAACCAACTCATCACCAAGATGCTGGGACAGTGACATGCCGATCTGGGACCGATTCCTCACCGACACCGACAAGGCCGTGCTCGCGCAGAGCGGCCACGGCATCAACCTGGAGATGGGCACGCGGCCGGCGCTTCTGGTGATCGACGTCAGCTACGCGTTTACCGGCCACATCGACGAGCCGATCACCGAGTCCGTCAAGACCTGGTACAACTCGTGCGGCAGCTACGGCTGGGCCGCGATCCCCTACATCCAGCAGTTGCTGGCCGCGGCCCGCTCGCGCAACCTGCCGATCTTCTACTCGACCGGCTTCGACCCGCGGCCCGACGGCTTCGGCGAGGGACTGTGGCGCACCGCCCGCCAGGGCGAGCCGCCGTCCGTGCCCGGTTACGGACCACAGGAGATCGTGCGCGAGATCGCGCCCCAGGAACGGGACATCGTGCTCCACAAGCGCTCACCGAGCGTCCTGTTCGACACGCCGCTCAAGACCTACCTGCGCGACGCCGGCGCGGACACGCTCATCGTCTGCGGCACGACGACCTGCGGGTGCGTGCGAGCCACGGTCGTCGACGCCTTCTCGCACGGCATCAACACCGTGGTCGCCGAGGAGGCCTGCTTCGACCGGTTCGAGGCCTCGCACGCCATGGCGCTGTTCGACCTGAACTCCAAGTACGCCGACGTGCTGCCCACACAGAGCATCGTCGAGCACATCGCGACACTTCCCGCCGACCAGTTCGCGGGCACGCTCGCCCCGGCTTCGTGAAGGAGGGTCGTCTCGTGACCCGGTTCATCGTCACCCGGTTCCGCCTGCATGAGCACGACAGCCTGGTTGCCTACCGCGACTGGTCCCTGTCCTACCTGCGGCCCGTCCTGCGCTCGTACCCGTCAGTTGTCTCCTTCATCGACCTCTCATGGGCCGGGCGGGAGCCGGAGGGCGGCGAGGTCTGGCACGGCTGTGAGCTCATCGAGGTCACCGACTTCGAGCGGTTCGCCCACGACGACAGCACCGGCGAGGGGGCGAAACTGTCGGCGGCCTGGCGTGAGCGGGTGGCGGCCTGGAGCGTTGACCGCCTCGAAGATCTGGAACATCTGGGCGCCGGGCAGATACTCGCGGGGCACTGAGTGCGAGCCGATGCTGTACGGGGGAAGGAAACGCGCTTAGATGAGTACCTCAGTTGCCGCAGGACGAGGGAAGATGACGCGCAGCACGATCGAGGACGTCGCACGCCTGGCCGGCGTGTCCACGGCAACCGTGTCCCGGGTGCTCAGCGGCAGCCCGTCGGTCAGCCCGGAGACACGCAGCCGAGTCAACGCGGCGGCCGCGGAGCTCGGCTACCGGGTCAACGCCGCGGCGCGGGCGCTGCGGCGCGACCGCACCTCGACGGTGGGCATCGTCGTCCCCGAGCTGGCCAACCCGTTCTTCACCGCACTGGTCGAGCATCTCGAGCAGCGGGTTCAGGGACTCGGTCTGTCGCTGCACTTGAGCAGCTCGCGCAACGACCCGGTGCTGGAGGCGGAACGGGTCCGCTCGTTCCTGGCGGCACGCGTCGAGGTGCTGGTCATCACACCCTGCCATGTGGAACTCAGCACCCCGATCGTGGACGAGGCGCGCGGCCTCGTCCCGGTGATCCAGCTCGACCAGTTCGCGGACGGTATCCAGACCGACTGGGTCGGGATCGCCGAGGATCTCGGGATGCGGCTCGTCATGGAGCATCTGGCCGCGCAGGGGGTGAAGAGGGTCGCGTACGTCGGCGCCAGGCCGTCGGACTCGTCGTCCCGGGCGCGTCACCAGGTGGCCCTCAGGGCTGCCCAGGAGCTGGGGATGGAGCTGCCGGACGACGCCGCGCTGCTGGGTACCTTCAGCGCGGAGTGGGGTCGGCGGGCCGCGAGCCTGATCGCCAGTGGCGGCCTTCCGCAGGCCGTGGCCTGCGGCGCGGATGTGGTGGCGCTCGGCGTCCTGGAAGGCTTCGACGCGCTGGGCATCCGGGTCCCGGAGGACGTGCTGGTGACCGGCTTCGACGACATCCCGCTCTCGTCGCACCCGCGACTGTCGATCACCACGATTCGGCAACCGATCGACGAGATCGCGCAAGCCGCGGCGGCGATGATCGGCGACATCGTCAAGCGCGGCGCTGAGCACGTGGCGCAACGAATTTCGTTGCCACCTGAGCTGGTGGTGCGGGACAGCTCGCGCCGGCGCTAACCGCCGAAGCCCTCAGCCAGCGGGATCGACGGGTCGGCCAGGTAGGACTCGAACTGGTCGAGCCAGGTGAGCATGTGGTGTGCCTGGGCGAGCCACAGCTCGAAGACGGCCCGGCGGCCGCGCCAGACGCGGCCGTCGTGGTCGGCCGGCCAATCCTCGAGTCGCTTCTCGATGGCGAGGATGCGGCGGCGGTACCAGGTGCGCTCGTGCCCGATCAGGATCTGGGCCTGCTCGTCGTCGAGCGCGCCGATGGCGATCAGCTTGAGCAGGCTGTCGTCGCGGACACCGTGGTCCGGCTCGGTGTGCAGCAGCCAACGTTCGAGCTCCTCCCGGCCGGTGTCGGTGAGCACATAGTCGCCCTGCGAGCGCCGGGTCGGGGCCACGCTCTCCACCACCTCGACCAGGCCGGCCTCGGCCATCCGGGTGAGCTCGGCGTAGATCTGGGTCGGCGAGGCCTTCCAAAGACGTTCGTAGTCCGAAGCGAAGAACTGGACGATCACGTACGCGTTGCGGGGTAACCCGCGCATCAGGTGGGTCATGATTGCGTGCTTCAGCGCCACGCGGCGTACCTGCTTTCCTCGCTGAGCCGGCGATGTGCCCGGTGCGTCACCGCACCGACGGCGAGATCAAACCGTAGACGGACGGCTACGCGCTAGAGGCGCGAGGGCCGCAACCGATAACGACGCACACTCTTGATTAGTCCGAAACAATACTGCTAAATGATACTCCGGAAATTGAGTATCGAGATGGGATCGGAGGTGGCCCATGCTGGCGCGCCACATCGCCCGGAGGACAGCGGAGTCCCTGGTCAGCCTGGCCGGAGCTGCCCTTCTCGTGTTCGTCGTGGTGCGCGCCGCACCCGGCGACCCAACCGGCAACCTGCTGGGGCCGCTGGCGACCGACGAGCAGAGGGCCGTCCTGCGCGCGGACCTCGGGCTCGACAAGCCGCTGCTCACCCAGTTCGGCATCTGGATCCGCAACGTGCTGCACGGCGACTTCGGCACCTCGATCTCGCAGAACCGGCCAGTGCTGCCGGTGCTCGGCGAGGCGCTCGGCACCACGCTGATGCTGGCCGGTCTCGCCACCGTCTTCGCCCTGCTGATCGGCCTGGTGCTCGGCAACCTCAGCCGCCGCAGGCCCAGGGCACTGCGGGGCGCGGCGGACGTAACCGAGGCCGTGCTGCTCTCGGCGCCGCAGTACACCGTGGCGCTGATCCTGCTCATCGTCCTGTGCGTCACGATCCCGGTCTTCCCAGCCGGCGGCCTGATCACCGACGCCGGGCCGTCCGTCCTGCTCAGCCACCTCACGCTTCCCGCGATCGCCCTGGCCCTGCCGCCCGGCGCGATGATCGCCCGGTCGCTCAAGACCGCGCTGGCGGACCCGGGCGTCGCCGAGCTTGCGGCGGCGCTGCAGGCCCGCGGCGTAGCCCCGGCCGCTGTCGCCGCCCACCTGCACCGCAACGCCCTGCCGGCGGTGCTCCCGGTGACCGGCCTGCAGATCGGCACCATGCTCGGCGGCGCCGTCTTCATCGAGACGATCTTCTCGTTGCCAGGGCTGGGCAGCCTCGCGCTGCAGGCCATCGGCCCGCGTGACTACCCCCTGCTGCAGGGCGTGGTGCTGCTCGTGGCAGCCATGTTCATCGGGGTCATGTTCGTGGCCGACGTGATCGCGGCTGCCGTCGACCCCCGGATCCGGAAGGCGGCGGCCCGATGACGGTCACCCGACCCGCGCAGGTCACATCCACACCCGCTCGGCCCGACCGGTTCCGCCGGCGCACACTCTTCGCACGGCTCACCCCGGGCGGCCGGCTGGCGCTGATCCTCATTCTCGCGCTCGCCGCCGTCGCGATCGTCGGCCCGCTCGTCTCGCACGCCGACCCCTATGCGGCCGAGGCCGGCCGTCGCCTGCTGCCGATCGGCTCCGACGGGCACCCGCTCGGCACCGACGCCGAGGGCCGCGACATGCTCACCCGGCTGATGTATGGCATGCGTACCTCGCTGATCGCTGCCGTCACCCCAGTGCTGCTGTCGCTGGCGATCGGCGTCGCGGTCGGCCTGCTGGCCGGGCTCGGCGGCCGCATCGTCAACGCGATCGTGATGCGCCTGCTCGACGTCACCTTCGCCTTCCCCGCCGTGCTGCTCGCGCTGTTCCTGGCCACCGCGCTCGGCCAGGGCCTGCGCACCACGATCATCGCGCTGACCGCGGTCTGGATCCCGCCCACCGCGCGCATCGCGGCCGGCGAGATCGCCCGCATCCGCGAGCTCGACTTCGTGACCGTTGCCCGGGTCAGCGGCGCCGGTCCGGTCAGCGTGGCGCTGCGCCAGATCACGCCGGCGATCCTGCCCGGCGTGCTCGCCTGGTCCACCTCGCTGGTGGGCGGGTCGATCGCCATCGTCGGCGGCCTCGGCTTCGTCGGGCTCGGCGCGCCATCACCGCAGGCCGAGCTGGGCTCGATGATCAAGGACATGCAGTCGGCGGTCTACACCGATGCGGTGTTGGCCCTGCTGCCCGCCCTCGTCACGCTGCTGCTGGCGCTGCTCTTCCCCCTCTTCGGCGACGCGCTCGGACGTGCGCTCGCGGGACGGAGGCCTGCATGACCGCCCTGCTCCAGGCCCGGGACCTCGGCGTCTCGTTCCGCTACGGCACGCGTACGTCACAGGTCGTCCGCGACGTCTCCCTCGACATCGCGGAGCGGTCCGTCCTCGCCGTGCTCGGCGAGAGCGGCAGCGGCAAGACCATGCTCGCCCGCACGCTGATCGGCCTCGAACCGGCCGGCGCCGAGGTGCGCGGGAGCGTCGAGTTCGCCGGCAGGCCGACCCGCCCGGCCAGGCCGGCGGCACGTCGCCGGCTGCTGGGCCGCGAGATCGGCCTGGTGTCGCAGGACCCCGCAGCCTCGCTGGACGCGATGCGCACGGTCGGCGCCCAGCTCGCCGAGGTGCTGCGCCGGCATGAACGCCTCGACCGCCGCGCCCGGCGCGACGAGGCCGTGCGGCGCCTGGAACAGGTGCACATCCGCCACCCCGAGCAGGTCGTTCGCAAGTACCCGTCCGAGCTGTCCGGCGGCATGCGCCAGCGGGTCTCGATCGCCCTCGCGCTCTGCGGCCGCCCCCGCCTGCTGGTCGCCGACGAGCCGTCCAGCGCCCTGGACGCGATCGTCGGCGCCCGGGTCGTCGACCTGCTCGACGAGCTCCGCCGTACCACCGGCACCTCGATCGTCTTCGTCACCCACGACATCGCGGTCGCCGCTCGGATCGCACACGAGCCGCAGGACCGGGTCGCGGTGATGCTGCACGGCCGGTTCGTCGAGCAGGGTCCGGCGGCCGAGGTGCTCACCCGCCCCCGCCACGCCTACACGGCAAGCCTCCTCGCCGGCGAGCCCTCCGCGGCGATCCCACGCGGCAAGCTGGCGACCGTCCCGCGCGAGCTGCGCGACGCCGACTGGGGCCCGCTGCGGCAGGTCGCCGACCACCACTGGGTCTGCGAGGAGGCTGCATGACGATCATCGAGGTCGCGCACCTCACCCAGCGGTTCGGCGCCACCCTGGCGCTCGACGATGTGTCGCTGACGGTCCACGAAGGCAGGACGGTCGGCATCGTCGGTGAATCCGGCAGCGGCAAGTCCACGCTCGTGCGCGCCGTCCTCGGCCTCCAGCGCCCCGACTCGGGCACGCTGCACGTCCTCGGCCGGCCCGTCGACATGGGCCGCCGCATGCCCCGGGACCTACGCCGGGCCGTACAACTCGTCCCGCAGGACCCGAAGCACACGCTCAACCCCGCACGGACCGTCCGCAGCTCGCTCTGGTTCCACATGGCGGCGCAGGGGATCCCGCGCTCGGAGCGGCAATCCCGTGCGGCCGACGTCCTCGCGATGGTGGCCCTGACCCCCGAGTACCTCCACGCCTATCCCAACGAGCTCTCCGGCGGTCTCGCCCAGCGGATCGCGATCGCGCGGGCACTGCTGGGCGATCCGAAGATCCTCGTCTGCGACGAGGCGGTTTCCGCCCTGGACAAAGGCGTTCAGGCGCAAGTGCTCAACGTGCTCTCCGACCTGCAACGCGAACGGCGGCTCTCGATCGTCTTCGTGAGCCACGACCTCGCCGTCGTCGAGCACATGTCCGACGAGATCACCGTCCTGCGCTCGGGACGGGTGGTCGAGTCCGGACCGACCCTCGACATCCTCCGCGACCCCGCGGACCCCTACACAGCAGAACTTCTCGCAGCTCGTCACGCCACCTCCCCGGCCTGAACGGAGAATCATGCGCCTCAGAACAGCGGGTCTCGCTTGCACCGCGCTCGCAACCGTCTTCGCCCTTGGCGCCTGCGCGGGCGGCGACGGCGGCTCCCCGACGGACAGTCAGGTGCTCCGAATCGGCTCGAGCATGCCGTCCTTCCCCAACCTCGACACCGGTGGCATCACCAATGGCGGGTATGAGGGCCAGCGACTGATCGGCAACAACATCTACGACGGCCTCACCCGCTGGGACGTGTCCGACACCTCCCGGCCCCGCAAGATCGGCCCCGGCCTGGCCACCGAGTGGAAGGTCAGCGCCGACAGCACGGTCTACGACTTCACCCTGCGCCAAGGCGTCACGTTCACCGACGACACCGCGTGGAACGCCGACGCGGCGGTCTACAACTTCGACCGGTACATGAACACGACGAACCCGGCCTACTCCGCCGCGGTGATCGGCAACTACCCGGTGCTGAGCCGGATCAAGTCGGTGGAGAAGACCGGCGACTACGGCCTGCGAATCACTATGAAACAGCCGTACGCCTACCTGGTCGACGATCTCTACAACGTCTACATGGCGAGCCCGACCTCGCTGAAGAACAGCGGCGCCCAGGGCCAGTCGCAGCACCCGGTCGGCAGCGGCCCGTTCAAGTTCAGCTCGATCAGCTCCCAGGAGCTCGTGCTCGACAAGAACGACAAGTGGTGGGGCGGCGCACCCAAGCTCAACAAGATCACCATCACGCTGCTGCCGGACAACTCAGCCCGCTCCGCCGCACTGCGCGCCAAGCGGGTCGACTGGATCGAGGGCGCCGACCCCGACGACCTCGCAAGCCTGAAGTCGGCCGGCTTCGTCACAACCCAGAAGGAGTTCGACTGGATCTGGGGCTGGGTGCTCGACGTGTCCAAGAAGCCGTTCGACAACGCGAAGGTCCGCCAGGCGCTCAACTACGCCATCGATCGCAAGACCATCGCCGACGACCTGCTGCTCGGAACGGCGGTGCCGGAGACCCAGACCGTGCCGGAGGCCAACCCGGCGTACGACGCGAACGACAACATCTACACGTACGACTCGGACAAGGCCAGGCAGTTGCTGACCGAGGCCGGCTACCCGAACGGCTTCTCGTTCAGTCTCGGCTACATCTCCTCCGGCTCCGGCACGATGAAGCCCAAGGCCATGAACGAGGCACTCCAAGC
Organism: Dactylosporangium sp. NPDC005572; assembly: GCF_040605515.1. Taxonomy (NCBI): domain Bacteria; kingdom Bacillati; phylum Actinomycetota; class Actinomycetes; order Micromonosporales; family Micromonosporaceae; genus Dactylosporangium; species Dactylosporangium sp. NPDC005572. The sequence goes on from NZ_JBEXCY010000035.1 coordinate 17,492, forward strand.
CCAGCTCGCCAAGGTCGGCGTCAAGGTCAACCTCGTGCCTACCGACTTCTCCGTCATGATCACGTCGATCTGGGTGAACAAGAAGATCCCGGCCGACTGGGGCGGCTACAACGCGCCGTTCAGCATGGGCAACTTCTCGGAGTGGGGCAGCTTCAACTTCGGTTGCGACGGCCAGTCGGTGTCGCACTACTGCAACCCCAGCGCCCAGAAGCTGATGGACCAGGCCCAGACCACGGCCGACGACACCGCGCGCCTGGGCCTGCTCACCCAGGCAGCCCGCATCGTGACGGCTGATGCCCCCTGGCTCTACGTCGTCAACGACACCGCCCCACGCGCCATGACCAAGGCCGTGACCGGCTTCGAGCAGCCCATGTCCTGGTGGATCAACTTCACCACGATCTCGATGTCCTGATCCGACCGGAGGAAGGGAGACACCCATGGCGGACAAGACCGCTCTGGTCGTCATCGACATGCAGAACGGCTTCTGCTGGCGCCCGGAGGGCGGCCTGCAGGAGAAGATGGGCTGGCCGGCCCTGATCAACGTCCCGGCCGTCGTCGAGCACAACGCGGCCCTGATCGCGGCCGCCCGCGAGCGTGGCGTCCCGGTCGTCTACGTACGCTACGAGACCCTACCGGACATGCTCAACGCCATGCGGATCCACCGCGAGGCGGCGGCCGCGGTCGGCCTGCCCGCCGGCACGTCGTTCGCAATGGAAGGCAGCGAGGGCGAGATCGTCGCCGAGATCGCTCCGCAGCCCGGCGACTACGTGGTCAGCAAGACCCGCTGGGACGCCTTTCTCTATACCAACCTTGAACCGCTGCTGGCCGGCCTCGGTGTGGTCAACCTCGTCATGTCGGGCGTGCTGACCAATGCCTGCGTCGAGACGACGGCCCGCGCCGCCCTGCAGCGCAACTTCCGGGTCTGGGTCGCGAAGGACTGCGTCACCAGCGAGACCGAGCAGCTGCACGAGAACGCCCTGCTGAGCATGAGCAGCCTCGGCGCGGTGATCGCGGACGGCAAGCAGGCCCTCGATGAGGCGACGGCCTGATGTCGCACAGCACCGATTTCTACATCGACGGCGCCTGGGTCACCCCACTCGGCCCTGACCGCATCGAGGTGGTCAACCCCGCGACCGAGCAGGTCGCGGGGGTGGTCGCCCAGGGCACCGCCGCCGATGTCGACCTTGCCGTCGCCGCCGCCCGCCGCGCCTTCGAGACCTGGGGCCGAACGACCCCGGACGAGCGGATCACCTTCCTTTGTGCGGTGATCGACGGCTACACGGCGCGCCTCGACGAGGTCGCGGCCACCATCAGCGCCGAGATGGGCGCGCCCATCACGTTCGCCCGGCAGGCCCAGGCCGCCAGCCTCATCGGACAGTTCGAGCGGGCGATCGAGACCCTCCAGCAGTACGAGCTGGCGACGCCGCTGTCCGGCACGGTCACGATACGGCGCGAGCCGATCGGCGTCGCCGGGCTCATCACCGCCTGGAACTGGCCGCTCAACCTCATCGCCGGAAAGCTCGCGTACGCGCTTGCCGCCGGCTGCACTGTTGTGCTCAAGCCCAGTGAGATGGCGCCGCTGTCGGCGATGCTGCTGGCCGAGGTGATCGACGAGGCCGGGCTGCCGCCCGGTGTGTTCAATCTGGTCAACGGCGACGGCGCGACGGTGGGACAGAGCATCTCGGCGCATCCCGACGTCGACATGGTCTCGTTCACCGGCTCGACCCGGGCCGGGATCCTGATCGCCAAGGCCGCAGCCGACTCGGTCAAACGCGTCCACCAGGAGCTCGGCGGCAAGTCCGCCAACATCATCCTGCCCGACGCCGACCACGAGCAGGCGGTCGCGGCAGGGGTACGCCGGGCGTTCAAGAACTCCGGGCAGTCCTGTCAGGCGCCCACCCGCATGCTGGTGCACCGCAGCCGGTACGACGAGGCCCTCCGGTACGCCCGCCAGACCGCGGAATCGATCCGCTACGGCGACCCGGCCGACCCCGTCACCGAGATGGGCCCGGTCGTCTCCGGCGCCCAGTTCGAGCGGGTGCAGTCGATGATCCGAAGCGGCATCGAGCAGGGCGCCAGGGTCGTCACCGGCGGGCTGGGCCGGCCATCCGACGTCGGCACAGGCTGGTTCGTCCGGCCGACGATCTTCGGCGACGTCGACAACAGCATGACGATCGCCCGCGAGGAGATCTTCGGGCCGGTGCTGCCGATCATCGCCTACGACACCGAGGACGAGGCCGTCGCGATCGCCAACGACACCCCGTACGGGCTGGCCAACTACGTCCAGAGCGCGGACCGCGAGCACGCCCTCGCGCTGGCACCGCGCCTGCGCTCCGGGCGGGTCTACATCAACACCATGGACGCCACCGAGACGGCGCCGTTCGGTGGCTACAAGCAGTCCGGCAACGGCCGTGAGGAAGGCGAGTTCGGCCTCGAGGAGTACCTCGAGACGAAGGCCGTCATCACCGGCTGAGCGGGGAGAGACATGAAGTACACACGCATGGGCCACTCCGGCCTCGAGGTGTCCCGGCTCAGCCTGGGATGCATGGGCTTCGGCCACGCGGACAAGGGCACCCATCCGTGGACGATCGGACTCGACGAAGCTCGCCCGATCGTGCGGGCCGCCCTGGACGCCGGCATCACCGTCTTCGACACGGCGAACATGTACTCGCACGGCACCAGCGAGCAGATCATCGGCACACTGCTCAACGAGTTCGGCGTACGCAACGACGTGGTGCTCGCGACCAAGGTGTACGTCCCGATGGGGCCGGGACCGAAGGGCCGCGGCCTGTCCCGGGCGGCAATCTTCGCCCAGGTGGACGCCAGCCTTCGCCGCCTGGGCACCGACCACATCGACCTCTACCAGATTCACCGGTACGACCCTGACGTGCCGATCGAGGAGACGATGGAGGCGCTCAACGACCTCGTTCGATCCGGCCGGGTCCGCTATCTCGGCGCGTCCTCAATGTTCACCTGGCAGTTCGCCCGCGCCCAGTACCGGGCCGCAATGCACGGCTGGACCCGGTTCATCGCCATGCAGGACCAGTACAACCTGCTCATGCGTGAGGAGGAGCGGGAGATGCACCCGTTCTGCCTCGCCGAGGGCATCGGAGTGATGGGCTGGAGCCCGCTCGCCCGCGGTCGGCTCGCCCTGGAGTGGGGCGCGGTCAGCGAACGCATGGAAACCGACGAGTACGGCAAGACCCTCTACACCTTCGACGAGGAGTCCAACCGGGAGATCGTCGACGCCGTCGGCCGGATCGCCGGCCACCACGGCGCCAGCCGTGCACAGGTGGCCCTCGCCTGGACCCTGCACCAGCCGGCCGTCAGCACCTCGATCGTGGGCCCGACCCGGCCCGAGCACCTCACCGACGCGCTCGGCGCCCTCGACCTCGTCCTCTGCGACGAGGAGCGCAAGCAGCTCGAGGCGCCCTACACGCCGCGGCTGCCCGTCGGTTTCTGACTACTGAGGAGTCACGCATGACACGCAACCATGCGGGCGCGAGCCTGCGCGGACCCGCTGACCTGGTCCTGCTCAACGGCCGGATCACCGCCGGCGGTCACGGCCCGGCGGCGGTCGAGGCGCTCGCGGTCCGCGGCGACCGTATCGCGGCGACCGGAACCGCCGACGAGATCGGCGAACTGGTCCAGCCGCACACCACGGTGGTCGATCTCGGCGGGCGGCGCGTCATCCCGGGCCTGTACGACTCGCACATCCACTTCGTGAGGGCTGGGCGCGCCTGGATCGACGAGGCCCGCTGGGACGACGCCAAGTCCGTCGAGCAGGCCCTGGAGATCATCCGCACAGCGGCCCGCAATCGCAAGCCGGGAGAGTGGATCACCGTACTTGGCGGCTGGCACCCGTTCCAGTTCGCCGAGGGCCGGGCACCGTCGCGAGCCGAGCTCGACGCCGCCGCGCCGGACAACCCCGTCTACGCACAGGAGATCTACACCAGGGCCACGCTCAACACGCCGGCCATGCAGATCTGCGGCGTCACCGCCGAGGACGGCGTCATCAGCGGCATCCCGGAGTTCAACCACTGCCTGCGGTACACCATGATCGATGACGTCGAGCGGGAGGTCCGCTCCACCCACACCCTGGTCGCCGAGCTGGCAGCGCTCGGCCTGACCGGCGTGGTCGACATGGGCGGCCGATCCCGGATGGGTGTCGACGCCTACCGCGGCCTCCACGAGCTGCACCGCCGCGGCGGCCTCGACATACGCGTCCGGCTCTACACCCACGTCTTCGGCGACGACGAGACCAGCGAGTTCGACAACACGATGGCATACGTCCGCCCGGGGTTCGGCGACGATCTGCTCCGAGTGGTCGGCGTCGGCGAGATCATGAGCCACTCCTGGTACGACGCCGACGGCCTCGAGGACCTCGTGCTCTGCGCCGAACACCGCGCCGAGCTCCGCGAGATGACGCTGCGCGCGATCGACCGTGGCTGGGCCATCAACATCCACGCGGTCGGCGACAGCGCGATCCGCCAGATCCTCGACGTCTGGGACACCATCCCGCGCTCGCAGTTCGCGGCGGCCCGGCGGATGTCCTTCTCGCACGCCGACTTCGCCAGTGAGGACACCCTCAAGCGAATCCAGAGCTTCGGGTTCGGCATCACCGTGCAGCACTGGATGTCCACCGGCGCCGCCGATCTCGCCGCCCGCCTCGGCGCCGAGCGGGTGCGCCAACAGCCCAAGCTTCGGACCATGCTCGACCTCGGGCTGCCGTTGGGCGCCGGCACCGACGCGATGGTCGCCGCTCCGGCCAACCCCTGGCACGCGCTGCACTGGCTGGTCACCGGCATCAACGGCGGCCGCGGCCCCTCCCGCACGCACGAGCAGCTGCTCACCCGGGAGGAGGCGCTGCGGGCCTACACCGTCGGAAGCGCCTGGATCGGGCTCGACGAGACGAGAACCGGCGTACTGCGCCGCGGCATGAAAGCCGATCTCGCCGTGCTCAGCGACGACTACTTCAAGGTCCCCGACGAGCAGATCACCGCCATCACCTCCGAGCTGACCCTGCTCGACGGCCTCCCCAGCCACGAGGGCCAGGCGTTCGCCGGCCTCCGCTCCACCCTCGACTCCTGATCAGAGAGGAACCCGCATGCCCGTCAGGATCCGCAACACCATCGTCCACACCGAGGACCTCTTCGAGGAGGAAGACCGCGTCCTGGACACGCCGTGGCGCACCGCGGTCGTCGCCGCCGTGATCGAGAACCCCTGGTACGGCACCGGCACCGACGGCGATCTGTCCGCGGGGCTCGAGATCGGCGAGGAGCTCGGCGTGCACCTGGCCGAGGCCCTGTGTGCCGCGCTCGGCGGCCCCGACCAGGTGCAGGCCTACGGCAAGGCCGCCGTCGTCGGCCTCGGCGGCGAGGTCGAGCACACCTCCGCCATCATCCACACGCCGCGGTTCGGCAAGGGCGCACGCTCGGTGATCGGCTCGACCGGCCTGATCTACTCCACCAACAGCCGGGGCCCAGCCGGCGCGATCATCACCGTTCCGATCACCCACCGCGACGACGACGCGCTCCGCGACTACTACATGTCGTTCGACATCGTCCCGGCCGAGTCGCCGGCCCCCGACGAGATCGTCATCGCCCTCGCCGGGGCCACCGGGCCGCGGCCGTTCGCCCGCCTCGGCAGCCGCGCCCAGGACAAGGTCGCCATGGACGCCGAAGCTCGCATGCTCGAAGGAGCGACCCAATGACTGCCCCGTTCTCCGTCCGCAAGGTCGTCGTCCTCGACAACACCGCCCGCTACGAGGCCGGACGCCCGATCAAGGGCGACCCGTGGCGCACCGTCGTCGTCGCTGCCGTCGTCAAGAACCCCTGGTACGGACGTGGCTACGTGGCCGACCTCGACCCCGAGGTGCGCGAGTGGGCGCCCGCGGTCGGCCGGCTCATCGTGCCCCGCCTCATCGACGCGTTCGGCGGCCACGAGAACATCGAGTCGTACGGCAAGGCCGCCCTCGGCGGTGACGGCGCCTCGATCGAGCAGTCCGCCGCGCTGATCCAGACGCTGCGGTTCGGCAACGTCCTGCGCGACCTGGCCGGCGGTGAGACGTACATGACCTCGACGTGCAAGCGGGGGAGCTGCGGTGCGCCGGTGACCGTGCCGCTCGGGCACAAGAACCAGCCGCGCTGGCGCTCGTTCAACGCCACGACGGTCGTCACCATCCCCGACGCCCCGCGCTCCGACGAAATCGTCGTCGCTGTCGCCGGCTCCGACGCGGGACGCCCGTTCGCCCGCCCGCCAGGTATGGACGCCGACGAGGGATCACTGGTCCGCGCATGAGCGAAAAGTACGAAGCGGGCATGGCCGTGCGGCGGGAGGTGCTCGGCGACGCGTACGTCGACCGGGCTCTGACCAACGCGACCGAGTTCTCCGCCGAGCTCCAGACGTTCGTCACCGAGTACTGCTGGGGTGGCGTCTGGACCCGCGACGGCCTCCCGCGCGCCACCCGCAGCCTGCTCAACCTGGCGATGATCACCGCGCTGAACCGGCCGCACGAGCTGCGCGCCCACGTCATCGGCGCGCTCCGCAACGGCTGCACCGAGGAGCAGATCCGCGAGGTGCTGCTGCAAGCCACCGTCTACTGCGGAGTCCCGGCGGGCGTGGACGCCTTCCGAGTCGCCTCGGCGGCCATCACCGAGCACACGAAAGAGAGCAAAGCCCCATGACCCGCAAACGCGTCCTCATCGCCGGTGAGTCCTGGACCGTCCACAGCATTCACCAGAAGGGATTCGACAGCTTCACGACGACCGAGTACGAGGAGGGCGTGGGCGCCCTGCGTGACGCGCTCCTCGAGGGTGGCTGGGACGTCGCCTACCAGCCGTCGCATGTCGCGGCCACTGACTTCCCCGCCACGCCGGAGGAACTCGGGGCGTACGACTGCGTGATCCTCAGCGACATCGGCGCCAACACGCTGCTGCTGCACCCGCGGACCTTCAAGTACGCCGAGGCGCAACCCGACCGTCTTGCCGCGCTGCGCGAGTGGGTCGCCGGCGGGGGTGGGCTGATCATGGTGGGTGGCTACCTGACGTTCCAGGGCGTCGACGCCAAGGCCCGCTACCACGGCTCGCCGGTCGAAGAGGCCCTGCCGGTCACGATGTCGCCGTACGACGACCGCGTCGAGCGGCCCGCCGGTGTCCTGCCCGAGGTGACCCTCAAGGACCACGAGGTCGTTGCCGGGCTCGACGCGACCTGGCCGGCGCTGCTGGGCTACAACGCTGTCACGCCCAAGCCGGAGGCCGAGGTGCTGGCGACCGTCGGCACCGACCCGCTGCTCGTGGTCGGGCATCACGGGGCCGGGCGCTCGGTGGCCTTCACCTCGGACTGCGGCCCGCACTGGGCGCCGCACGAGTTCCTCTCGTGGACCGGCTACAACCGGCTCTGGCAGCAGATGGCTGCCTGGAGTATCGGGGCCTGACGCTCCTGGGATGCCGGACACCGCTCGCCGGCAGTTCCGGCATCCCTCCAAGAGCTGCATCTCGGGGTGCCGGAGCTATGCCAGGGCGCTTCGGATCTGCTCACGGACCAGCGCAGTGTCCAGGCCGCGGACGGTGAGTGTGGTACGCCGCCGCACGACGTCCTCGACGGTGGCGGCCCACTCCCGGTCGCGGGCGTAGGCCACCTGCGCCCAGATGTCGGGACCGTCGGGGTGGACCCGTTCGGCGAGTGCCGGGTCGTCACGGATCAGCTTCGCGAGGTCGAACGCGACGGATCCGTAGTGTGAGGCGAGGTGCCCGGCGATGTCGGGCGCGAGGGCGACGCTCCGTTCGGGCTCCGATCGGAGGCGGCGGGCGACCGCGTCGGCGTTGGCGAGTCCGGGCAGGGGGACCGTCCGTGGCCCGCGGGCGATCGTGGCCCCGAGCGGACGGCCGGGCAGCCTGGTGAGCGCATCGAAGACGACCCTGCCGATGTGCCGGTACGTGGTCCACTTGCCGCCGGCGACCGACAGCATGCCGCCGCGTCCCCGGGTGAGCACGGTTTCCCGCTTGGCCTCGCTGACGTCGCCCGCACCGCCGGGCAGCACCCGCAGACCGGCGAACGCATAGGTGATGTCCTCGCGCCGGAGCTGGTGGTCGGCGACCGCGTGGCCGGCCTCGTCGAGGATCTGCCGGATGTCGGCGTCGGTGACCGCGACGGCGGCCGGGTCGTCGTCGTACGGCTCGTCGGTCGTGCCCAGCAGAAGGTGGTCCTCCCACGGGATCGCGAACGAGACGCGGTACTTGTCGATCGGGATCGTCAGCGCGGCCTGCCAGGCCTCGGCCCGGCGGAGCACCAGGTGCGCGCCCTTGGACAGCCGGACGCTCGGGGCTGCGGCCGGGTCTTCCAGCCGGCGCAGGTGGTCGACCCACGGACCGGTCGCGTTCAGCACGAGCCGGGCGTTGACGCCGAACTCGACGCCGTCGATCTGGTCGCGTACATCAGCGCCGGTGACCCGGCCCTGGGTGGTTCGCAGACCGACGACCCGGGCGTGGTTGAGGACATCGGCGCCGGCGGCGACCGCCGCCTGCACGGTCATGACGGCCACCCGGCTGTCGTTCATCTGGTGGTCGCCGTAGACGGCGGCCGCCCTGAGGCCGGTGGTCCGCAGCGCCGGAACCCGGTCGGCTGCCTGCCGGGGGGTGATGACACGACCCAGGCCGTCGCCGAACGCCGACAGTGCCGAGTACAGGAACACACCGGCGCCGAGTTTCGCCGCGCCGTGCGGACCGCCACGGTAGATCGGCACCAGGAAGGTCAGCGGTTTGACAAGGTGGGGCGCGACGTCCGAGGCGAGGGTGCGACGTTCGCGGTGGTTCTCGGTGACGAGTCTGACGTTGCCGGTCTGCAGGTAGCGCAGGCCACCGTGGACGAGTTTGCTCGAGGCGCTCGACGTGGCTCCGGCGAAGTCGCTGCCGTCGACCATCGCCACCCGCAGCCCGGATTGCGCCGCCATCCAGGTGACGGCGGTGCCGAGGATGCCCCCACCGATGACGAGCAGGTCGTAGGTGCTCTGGGCGAGTTCGGCGCGGGTCTGTGCTCGTCCGGAGAGCGCGGCGATGGGCATGGTGGTCTCCTGTGGGCGGTTCTGGCCGGCAATGCGGCGGGTCGACGTTTCGGGCTCAAGCGTGGCTAGGCATCGATCCAGTCGAGGGTTCGCCGCACCGCCTTGCGCCAGTTGTGCAGTTCCCGGCGGCGCGTCTCCTCGGTGATCACCGGCAGCCATTGACCGGCCCTGTGCCAGTTGGCGCGCAGGCTGTCGAGGTCCGGCCAGTAGCCGACCGCCAGGCCGGCGGCGTACGCCGCGCCGAGGCAGGTCGTTTCGGCGACCACCGGGCGTACGACCGGCACCGCGAGGATGTCGGCGAGGTTCTGCATGAGCAGGTTGTTGATGGTCATCCCGCCGTCGGCCCGCAGGGTCGTGATCGGCACGCCGGAGTCGGCGTTCATCGCCTCGACGACGTCGTACGTCTGGAACGCCGTTGCCTCCAGTGCCGCCCGGGCGAGGTGTCCCTTCGTGACGAAGGCCGTCAGGCCGGCGATGACGCCGCGGGCGTCGCTGCGCCAGTGCGGGGCGAACAGTCCGGAGAATGCCGGAACGAAGTAGCACCCACCGTTGTCCGCAACGGTGCGGGCCAGGGTTTCGACCTCAGACGCTGTGGAGATCAGGCCGAAGTTGTCCCGGAGCCACTGCACCAACGACCCGGTCACCGCGATCGCGCCCTCGAGCGCGTACGTCGCGGGCTCATCGCCGATCTGGTAGCCGACGGTCGTGAGGAGGCCGTGCTTCGACCACACCGGTTCCGGGCCGGTGTTCATCAGCAGGAAGCTGCCCGAGCCGTACGTGCTCTTGGTCGCGCCCGGTTCGAAGCACGTCTGGCCGAACAACGCGGCCTGCTGATCTCCGAGCGCGGAGGCCACCGGCACGCCGTCGGTGGTGTACCCGTACACCTCGGCCGACGGGCGGATCTCCGGAAGCATCGCGCGCGGAACGCCGATCACATCGAGCATCTCGTCGTCCCACTGCAGGGTGTGCAGGTTCATCAGCATGGTGCGGCTGGCGTTGGTGACGTCGGTGACGTGCCGTCCCGTGAGGTTCCAGATCAGCCAGCTGTCGATGGTGCCGAACAGCACGTCGCCCTGCTCGGCCCGCTCACGCAGGGCGGGCGTCTCGTCCAGCAGCCAGCGGATCTTCGGGCCGGAGAAGTACGTCGCCGGTGGAAGGCCGGCGCGTTCGCGGAACAGTTCGGCATGGCCGGCCAGTTCGTGCAGCAGCGTGTCGGTGCGGGTGTCCTGCCAGACGATCGCGGGCGCCACCGGGCGCCCCGTCCGGCGATCCCACAGCACCGTCGTCTCCCGCTGGTTGGCGACGCCGAGCGCGACGAGCTCGCCCGGACGCAGACCGGCGCCGCTGACCGCGTCGGCCAGCACGGCGGACACCGCCTGCCAGATCTCGTCCGCGTCGTGCTCGACCCAGCCCGGTCGGGGATAGATCTGGCGGTGTTCGCGCTGCGCGACGGAGACGATGTTCCCGCGGTGATCGAACACGATGCACCGGCTCGACGTCGTTCCCTGATCGATCGCCGCAATGAACTTCTCGGCTGGCAAGAGCGACCCCTTCCGCCATCATCGTTCGGCAATGCCGAACGCAGGTTGGATGGTATGCGGTTGTCCCCAGGTGTCACAAGGACGCGGGAGTGTGATCTCGTCAGCGGGCGAAGTCGCGCGAGATCGCCCGCGCGGCGTCGCGGACGTAGGACAACGCGGTCAGCTGGAGGTCGCCGCCGCTGGTCAGCCGCTCGACCGCGCCGCGGATGCCGATGGCACCGACGATCACGCCCCGCTGGTCCTTGATCGGGGCCGCGATGCCGACCTCGCCCTCCTCGAACTCCTCGAGCTCCGCGGCCCAGCCACGGCTGCGGATCTGCTCGAGCTCGGTGTCGAGGACGTCGACGTCGACGATGGTGGCCTTGGTGTAGGCGGACAGCGGTGTGGTGAGCTCCCGGTACGGGTCGAAGGCGAGCAGCACCTTGCCGACCGCGGTGGCGTGGACGGGCAGCAGCGTGCCGATCTGCAGCGTCTGCAGGGAGTCGTCCGGCCTGAAGACGTGATGGATGACCAGCACCCGTCCCTCGTGCAGCGTGCCGATCCAGACGCTCTCACCGCTGCGGCCCGCTAGGGCGTCGGCCCAGTTCGTCGAGCGCGAACGCAGCTCGTTGACGTCCAGGTAGCTGCTGCCCAGGTGCAGCAGCGTGCCGCCGAGCCGGTACTTGCCGGTGGTGACGTCCTGCTCGACGAAGCCGACGTGCACGAGCGTCCGCAGGATGCCGTGCAGGGTGCCCTTCGGCAGGTCCATCGCGCGAGCCAGCTCCACGACGCCCAGCTGGCGCCCGCCCGAGGCGAGCAGCCGCAGGATCGCCGCGGCACGCTCCACCGACTGAATCGTCTCGCCCACACCGGTAGCGTACCGCGCGTTCGACATTGCCGAACCTCGGCATCGGTGTCGTCACGGTGGTCACCGGGTCGGACCACGAACCGGCGCCGGTCCGGTCGACTCGCGGACGAGCAGGCGCGGCTCGTCGGGGATGGTCACGTCACGAGGGGGCGCTCCGTCGAGCTGGGCGACGAGCGCGTCAACGGCCGCGGCGCCCAGCTCCAGCAGGGGCAGGGCGATCGTGGTGATCGTGGGCACGGTGAAGCCGGCCGACGGGAAGTCGCCGTACGCGATCACCGACATCTCCTCGGGGACGCGGATCCCCGCGTTGGTGAGGAATCGGATGACACCGATCGCCTGGACCGGAGAACTGGTGAAGACCGCGGTCGGTGCCATGTCGAGCAGGGTCCTTGCGGCGGCGAAACCCGTCGCCTCGGTGAAGCCGCCGAACTGCGTCGGCAGCAGCGGGAGGTCCCGTGCGGCGATCGCGCGCTCGAACGCGGCGACCCGGTCGGCGCCGCCCTCCACCTCGGCCGGTCCGGCGAGATGGGCGATGCGCCGGTGTCCGAGGCCGACCAGGTGCTCCACCGCCAGTTCGCCGGCCCGGCCGACGTTCATGGTGACGTTGCGACCCGAGCCGGCGACCGCGCGGTTGACGAACACGTGTGGAAACGACGACTCCCGCAGGCCGTCCACGAGCGGATGGCCCGGGACGGCGGAGCCCATGAGCAGCCCGTCGACCCGGCCACCGTCGAGGAGCGAGCGCCCGGCCGGCTGCTCGTCGAAGTCCTCGGCGAGCAGCGCCAGGTATCCGTGCTCGGCGGCGCGGCGGTAGGCGCCCCGGGCGATCGTGATGTACGGCGGGTTGTCGATGGAGGGCGCGATCAACGCCAGAGCCATGGTCCGCGACCTCGCCAGTGCCCGGGCACCGGCGTGCGGCTCGTAGCCGAGCTCCCGTGCCACCTCGATGATGCGCTGGCGGGTCTCCGGACGTACCGCCACGGTCGGGTCGCCGTTGAGCACCCTCGAGACGATGCTCTTGGTGACGTCCGCCGCCGTCGCCACGTCGATGAGGCGCACTCGCTCAGGCTGGGCCCCCTTCACCTGCCGTCTCCTCCACACGCTGGCGTCACTGATCAGTCCGAGACGTTAGCGTAGCTATGGCGGCACCTGCAGAGCGTTCAGGCCGCCGTCGATGACGATGCGCGCGCCCGTGAGGGTCGGAGCGCGGCCGGCCGCCAGGAAGCTGACCAGCTGCGCGATCTCCTCCTGGGCCGTCGGCTCGCCGGCCGGGATGCGCGCCCGGCGTCCGGCCGCCTCCTCGTCGCTGATCTGATGCCACCGGTTGCTCCAGATGTAACCGGGGGCGATGGCGTTGACCCGGATTCCCCGCGGGGCCAGGTCGACCGCCAGGCTGCGGGTCAGGCCGTCGACCGCGGCCTTGCTGGCGTTGTACGCCGTCCGGCCGAGAATGGCCCGTTCGCCGGCGAGTGAGGAGATGTTCACGATGACACCGCAGCCGGCGCGGGCCATCTCCCGCGCGGCGAGCACCGAGCACAGGTGCGTGGCGAAGAAGTTGACCTCGAACACGTCGCGGAGGAACCGTGGCTGCTCCAGGAGCACGTCGTCGCCGCCCACGCCCAGGTGGGCGGCGTTGTTGACCAGGATCCCCGGCGCGAGCCCGCGGGCGACCAGCCCGGCGAAGCCGGCCTCGATCGCCTCGGGATCGGCGAGGTCGAACCCGACCGAGTGGACCTCGGCACCCGGGACGTCGGCGGCGATCCGCGCGGCGGCCTCCGCCGCGACCGCTTCGTCGATCCCGTGGACGATCACGGCCGCTCCGTCGGACGCGAGCTGCCTGGCGATCGTGTGGCCGAGGTTGCGGGTGGCACCCGTGACGAGGGCGAGCCGGGTCAACGTTCCTCCTTCGCGTGCAGCGTCACCTGGTCGTCCGGACGGATGTCGGTGAGGGCGCCGCTGTAGTGCCGCAGGTCGTGGCGGACGTAGGGGTACCGGGCGATGGCCTCGAGGTCGATCCGCACGCCGAGCCCGGGCGAGTCCGGAATCTCGGCCATGCCGCCCGCCACGACCGAGCCTTCGACGGCGATCTCGGACCGCCACGGCACGTCGGTCGCCATCGTCTCCAGGTAGGTGAAGTTCGGGGTGCAGGCGGCGAGCTGCAGCGTCGCCGCGTTCGCCACCGGGCCCGAAGGGTTGTGCGGTGCGAAACCCACCTGCCACAGCTCGGCCAACGCCCCGATGGTGCGGGTCTCCCAGATGCCACCGGCGTGGGACACGTCGGGCTGCACGACGTCGGCGCAGCCGCGTTCGAACACCTCGCGGAACTCCCATCGGGTGTACAGCCGCTCGCCGAGCGAGATCGGCGTCGAGGTCTGCTCCCGCAGCCAGGCGTAGTTCGCCAGGTTTCCGGGGATGAGCGGCTCCTCGAGCCACAGGACGCCGAGCGGTTCCAGGGCCCGGGCGACCTGTCGGGCCGCCGGCAGTTCGAAGCGGCCGTGCGCTTCGATGATGATGTCGGCCTTGCCGGCGACGGCCTCGCCCACCGCCTCGACCGTCGCCATCGCGGTGCGCAGCTCGGCGGGCGTCAGGGTGCGGAAGGCCGACCCGAAGGGGTCCCACTTGAGCGCCCGGTAGCCCCACTCGACCGCCTCGTACGCCTTCGCGGCGAACTCCTCCGGGTGCCTGGCCCCGGCGAACCAGCCGTTGGCGTAGCACTGGACGGAGCCGCGGAGCTTGCCGCCGAGCAGTTGGTGGACGGGCACGCCGAGCGCCTTGCCCTTGATGTCCCACAGCGCCATCTCGACGGCGGACAGGGCGCTGGTCAGCACGGGGCCGCCACGCCAGTACGCGTCGCGGTAGGCGTCCTGCCACCAGCCCTGGATGTTGCCGAGGTCGCGCCCGGCCAGCCCGTGGCGCAGTGCCAGGACCGCCGCCTCGACGGTGTGCTCACGGTACTCGAGCGTCGCCTCGCCCCAGCCCTCGATCCCGTCGTCGGTGTCGAGCTTCACCAGGACCCAGTTCGTGCGGTACGCGTCGCAGATATACGTCGTCAGGGATCGGAGCTTCACCGGTACCGCCACGACCCGTCGAGTTCGGCGACGACCGACGCGTCGGTGAGGACGACCGGGTAGTCCGTCAGCGGCAGCCGGTACCTGATGCCGCGGGTGCGCCAGTCGGTGCGGTCCGGCACACCGGTGGGGTCGGTCGGCTGGTCGACCGCATAGACCTCGCCGGTGAGCAGGTCCAGCAGCACCGGCCGGTCCAGGGTGAGCCGGTCGTCCCACCACAGCTCCACGTCGATCGTGGCCGGCCGCGCCCGCTGCTGCGGATCCTCGGCCAGCCAGTAGGCGAACAGCGGCGCGCCGTCCCGCTCGAAGGTGGCGACATACGGCGCCGCCATCAGCGTCGAGCGCTGGGGCTCGGCGGGATCGCGCTCGGTGAACAGGCACATGAGCTCGGTGCGGCGGGTGCGCTCGTCGAAGAGATGACACACGCGGCGGGCGACCTCGAACGAGTACTTCGGCTCGTAGCTCCCGCCGTGGATCAGGCCCATCATCACCGGCGCGTTGACCTTGTCACCGGCCTGACGGTACGGGCGCTCCATGAGGTCCGCCGCGTGGAAGTAGAAGACCTTGTCGAAGCCCACCTTGAGGTCGACCAGGAACCTGCGGGCGATCCACTTGGCCTGCACGACCTGGTCCATCGAGTACATCCCGAGCCAGTCGTCGTGATGGCCGGACAGCTGCGAGGGGCAGCCGTTCTCACCCTGGTACAGCGCGATGCGGCGATCCGGCGAGTGCTCGTCGAGGACGCGGCGCAGCACGTCGTGCATGTTCTGCAGATTGTGCTCCGGGACCATCTGGTACGGATGGAACGAGAACGCGTCGATCGCATCGGCGAGCCCCGCACGCAGCGCGTCGACGAGAAAGGCGGGGTCGGCGAGCGAGGTCGCGCCGCCGATGATCGTGGCGTCGGGGATCTCGGCCCGCACGGCGCGGGCGGTGATGCGCGTGAGCTCGGCGTAGTCGCGGCCGCTGACCGGTCCGGCCTGCCAGAACTGGGGGATGTTGGGTTCGTTCCACACCTCCCAGTGGCTCACCCGGCCGCGGTAGTGTGAGGCCAGGGCTTGCACGAACGCCGTCCAGGCCGGGACCGCCTCCGCGTAGTAGACGGGCACGTAGCCGACCGCGGACTCGTGCGGCACGTCCGGCATGTACAGCTCGTTGCCGAACGTGACGCTGAACATCGTCGCGACCCCGGCCGCTGCGAGGCTGTCGACGATCTCGTCGAGCCAGGCGAAGTCGTACCGGCCCCGCTCGGTCTCGCAGCGGCTCCATCCGGTCTGCACGCGGGCCCACTTCGCCCCGAGCCGCGACAGGTGCGGATACACCGACTCGGCGGTGAACATCTTCCGGTCGAGGGTTTCGAAGCCGATGCCCAGTCTGGAGGAGGCGATCGCCGTCGTGGGTCGCGAGATCTCGACCCGGCCCAGAGGCCGGACCCCGTCGAGCGGGGGGAGCTGTTCGCGCACGAGCGCGGCCACGTCCTGGGCCTCGATCTGGGCGGCTGGTGTCGTCATGGAGTCTTCGATGTCCTTCGTTGTGCGGTGCGGCGGTTACTTGCCGATGCCGGCGGTGAGGCCCTGGATGATCTGCCGGGTCGCGAGGATGAACAGGACCAGCAGGGGAATCGTCGTGATGACCAGGCCCGCGAACAGCGATGCCCAGTCGTTCTGGTACTCCCCGAAGAAGGTCGTGAGGCCGACGCCGAGGGTGTAGTTGTCGCGGGAGCGGAGCATGACCAGCGGCATCAGGAAGTCGTTCCAGATCGGCACGAACCGGAAGACCACCACCGTCGCGATCGCGGGCCGCACGAGCGGCACCATGACGCGCAGGAAGACGGTGAAGTGGCTGCCGCCGTCGAGGAGGGCCGCCTCCTCCAGTTCGCCGGGCAGCTGCCGGAAGAACGAGACGAGGACGAAGGTGGTGAACGGGATGCCGTTGGCCGAGTAGATCAGGATGAGGCTCAGCGGCGAGTCGATCAGCCGCAGCCCGTCCATCAGGTAGAACATCGGCAGGATCGCCAGCATGAAGGGGATGAGCAGCCCGGACATGAACAGCCCCTCCAGCGCGTTGCGACCGAAGAACCGCCATCTGGCGATCGCGTACGCCGCGGGCAGTGACACGGCCGTGGAGATCGCGACGGAGCAGATCGTGATCAGCACCGAGTTCAGGGCGTACCGCCCGAAGGAGGCCTCCGTCCACGCGCTCACGTAGTTGGCCACGGTCGGATCGCTCGGGATCGGCCACGGGTCGGTGGCGATCTCCAGGTGGGTGCGGAAGGAGTTGAGCACCATCGTGAGCAGGGGCAGGACGCAGACGGCGGCGTACAGCCAGAGCACGATGCCGACGGCGACCGCCTGCGGGGTCCACCGCTTCCGCCGGGTGCGTGCCGGCGACGGGGCGCCCGGGGGCGCGGGTTCGACGGCATCGGATGCGAGTGCCATGTCGGTCACGACAGCCGGTCCTCCTGTGCGCGGATCAGACGCCGGCCGAGGACGGCGCCGCCCAGGATGAACAGGAACAGCAGCGTCGCGAGCGCCGAGGAGACGCCGAGCGCGTTGCTCGCGCCCGACTCGAACGAGACGCGGAAGAACAGCAGGCTCAGCACGTCGGTGCCCCCGGCCGGCGAGCCCGTCGCGCCGCCGAAGGCGTAGGGCAGCGTGAACGTCTCCATCGCACCGATGAACGTCAGGATCGACACGGTGCCGATCACCGGGGTGAGCAGCGGCAGCGTGACGTGGCGGAAGCGGCGCCAGCCGCCGGCCCCGTCGACGCTCGCGGCGTCGCCGAGCTCGGGCGGGATGGCCCCGAGCGCCGCGCCGTAGAGCAGGACGGGAAACCCGATCCACTGCCACACGCTGACGAGGATGAGCACCGGCAGGGCCGTGGACGGCTCCCCGAGCCACGACAACGCGAGCGAGTCGAGCCCGGCCGACTTGAGCGTGGCGTTGATCGGGCCGAAGTTGGGGGAGAGCAGCAGGGTCCAGAGATAGCCGACGACGAGCGGGCTCACGAGGTACGGAGTGGTGTAGAGCACCTGGAACACCCGCCGGAAGGGTCCGAGCTTGTGCAACTGCACCGCCAGGAACAGCCCGATCGAGTTCTGCAGCACGAGCGTGCCGGCGAAGATGGCGAGGTTGTGCAGGAAGGCGCGGGGCATCTGCTCGACGAACGGCTGCTCGGTGAAGAGCACCACGAAGTTGTGGAACCAGTTGAAGCGCACCAGGTTGGTGCCGCCCTGCCATTCGAACAGCGAGTAGCCCAGCGCGCTCGCCATCGGATAGAGCAGGACGACCCCGAACAAGGCCAGCGCGGGAAGGACGAAGAGCAGCACGACGATCGGTGGTGGCCGCCGCACGCTTCTGCTTGTCTTTGCCATGGAGGGCTTCTCCTGTGATGGGCGGAGCCCGGCCCGGCGAATGTACCCGCCGGACCGGGATACGACGTTCTACTCGCTCTTGAAGTCGCCCGGTTTGAACCAGGCGTCGATGCCGGTCTGGATGCTCTGTGCGGCGGCGGGGGGTGTGGCCTTGCCGAGCCAGATCTTCTGGACCTGCTCGCCCATCAGGTCGGTGCCCGACGGGGTGCCGTAGCGGAGGTAGGCGGCGCCGAGATACGCGGACGGCGTGCTCAGGTACCGCTGGTACATCTCGGCCAGCACCGGGTTCTTGAGCGTGACCCCGTCGCGGGCCGGGATGGTGCCCATGGCGTTGGCGTACAGGTTGGCGAACTCGGTGCCGGCGAGCCAGTTCAGCAGCTCGGCGGCCTCGGTCGGGTGTGCGCTGCGCTTGGCGAGCGCCCAGCCGCCGTCGGCGTAGCTGACGGTGACGCTCTTCGACGGCCAGTCGGCGTTGGCCGGCACGTCGAACGTCCCGTAGTCCACCTTCGCGCCAAGGTTGGCGAACGTCGTGACCTGCCAGGTCCCCGAGGGGAACATGGCGGCCTTGCCGGTCGCGAAGAGCGTGACCGCCTCGTCGAGGGTGACCGATGTGACGTTGTCGACGAGATACGGCTTCAGCTGCTCCATCAGGCCGATGGCGGCCACGTTGTCCGGGTCGGTGAGGTTCTTCTGGCCCCCGAGGAAGGCCTGCTGGAAGTCGCCGGCGCCACGGCGGGCGTTGCCGATGACCTCCGCCGCCAGCGAGATCTGCGCGGCGACGGCACCCGGGATGACGACGGGCGCGACGCCGGAGCCCTTGATCTTCTGGGCGGCCGAGACGAACTCGTCCCAGGTCTTCGGGACCGCGAGGCCCAGGTCGGCGAAGACCTTCTTGTTGTAGTACACCTGGGCGGTCTGGATGCCCTGCGGCACCGCGTAGAGCTTGCCGTCGGACTTCCGTTTGGCGCCGGTGAGCGCCGCCTTGCTGAACCCGCCCCAGTCCTTCACGACATCGTCGAGCGGCACGATGTTGCCGCTGTCGGCGAAGCTGGACAGCACGCCGTATGAGCGCAATGCCACGATGTCCGGGCTTCCGGAGCCGGCGAGCCCGGTGGTGAGCAGCGTTTCGTAGTTCTTGTCGAGCTGGGCGACCACCTCGACGTCGACACCTGGGTGGGCCTTCTCGAACGCGTCGATGATGCCGCCCTTCTTGAAGGCGGTCGCGGCCTCGTTGCTCCACGTCCACACCGTGAGGCGCACGGTACTGCTCGATGTTCCGTTCCCGCCGCCGCAGGCACTCATGAACACCGTCAAACTCATCGCAAGTGCTAACGCTGCGATGACCCTGCTACGCCGGGTTGCCCCCAGCGTGGATCGCTGTGCCGTCACGTTAACCCCCTGTCGGGTGATGACCTCCGAAGGAATCCTTAGAAAACCGATTTTCTAAAGGGATGTGCACACGCTAATGGGTCCGCAAAACTTGGTCAACCCGTAACGCGTACGAAACGGCGCCACCGCGCGGGCCGGATGCAGCGCCACCATCGGGCGACTACTGGACCGGCCTAATATGGGTAAATGGTCGCCCGCGCGCACAAATAGGGGCAAGACCGGCATAGCTGCGCGTGGAGGTGTCGAATGGGGACCAGCGGAGGACTGTCGGGCCGGGATCCGCCCATTCGGGGTGAAGTTCTGCACGAGAGCGAATACACACGTGTCACTCGGCAGGTAGTCGCTGGGCATACGGTCATCCGCAAGGAGCCGCTGGGATCGGACGCGCCGCGGCGGGTGCGGCATGAGTCGACGATGCTGGAGCGGCTGCGCGGCGTGGAGGGGGTCGCGCAGCTGGTGGAGGCGCCGCGGTTCCCGGGGTCGGTCGTGGTGGAGGACACCGGTGGGGTGAGCCTGGCTGCGGTGGCGAAGCCGCTGGCGTCCGGGCAGCTGATCGGGCTGGCGGTGGGGTTGGCCCGGGCGGTGGCGGGCATGCACCGGCGGGGTGTGCTGCACCGGGACATCACGCCGGCGAACATCGTGCTCTCCCGCGACGGTGCGCCGTGCCTGGTGGATTTTGCGTTGGCGACGCCGTTCGCCGAGATCCGTCCCGAGTTCACGCATCACACGGAGATCGTGGGGACGCTGGCGTACCTGGCGCCGGAGCAGACCGGGCGGACCGGCCGGTCGGTGGACCAGCGAGCCGACCTGTACGCGTTGGGCGCCACGCTGTACGAGCTGGCGACAGGCGCGCCGCCGTTCGGCTGCGGGGATCCGCTCCGGCTCACGCATGATCACCTGGCGCGGGTACCGGTGCCGCCGGCGGAGGTCAACCGGGCGGTGCCGACGCCGTTGTCCGAGATCGTCATGCACCTGCTGGAGAAGGAGCCGGACAACCGGTACCAGACCGCGGAGGGCGTGGTCTACGACCTGGAGCGCCTGCGCGATGCCGGCGAGCGCTCGGAAGCGGCCGCGGTGCGGATCGGCGTGCGCGATGTTCCGCTGCGGCTGCTGCCCCCGTCACGGCTGGTGGGCCGCGACGTCGAGGTGGCAGCACTGTCGGAGGCGTTGGCGGATACGTTGACGGGCCGGTGCCGCGGGGTGCTGGTCGGCGGGTCGCCCGGGGTGGGCAAGTCGGCGCTGGTTGACGAGCTTCGACCGTCGGTGACGAGCCGGGACGGCTGGTTCGTGGCGGGCAAGTTCGACCAGTACCGCAGGGATCTGGAGTTCGACGCGGTCTGTCAGGCGTTCCGCGCATTGGGTCGGCTGTTGCTGGCGGAGCCGGAGGAAGAGCTCAGCAAGGTTCGCGAGCGGATCCTGGAGGCGGTCGGCTCGAACGCGGGTCTGGCGACCGCGATAACGCCGGAGTTCGCGGCGCTGCTGGCCGTGCCGCCCGATCCGGGGGATCCGCTGACCGCACAGGTTCGGGTACAGCGCCTGGCGGTCGACACGTTGCGCGCGATCGTCTCGTGGAAGCGGCCGGTGGTGATGTTCGTCGACGACCTGCAGTGGGCCGGGCGCACCCCGCTCGGCTTCGTCGACCTCGTGCTCGGCGAGGAGCCGGTCCAGGGTCTCCTGCTGGTGGGCGCGTACCGCGAGGACGACGTGGACGCGGCGCAGTCGCTGGCGGCGCCGCTGTCCCGGTGGCGCCAACAGCCCGGCGTCCGGTACGTCCGGCTGGTCAACCTGCCGGCATCCGGCTCTGTCGCCATGGTTGCCGAGACGCTCCGCGTGGACCGGGTCAGGGCGGAGGGCCTGGTCGAGGTGATCGACCCCTACACCGCCGGCAATCCGTACGAGATCGTGGAGTTGCTCAACGCCCTGCGACGCGACGGCCTGTTGATCGCGACTGCTGCCGGGTGGCGGTGGGACGGGGCGGCCGTGCGTGCGCACCTGGGCCGGTCCGAGGTCAGCGGGTTACTGGCGGCGCGGGCCGACGCCATACCGCCGGCGTCCCGGCAGACGGTGGAGGCGATGGCGTGCCTCGGCGGCCGGGTCGAACTGGGAGTGTTGCAGACCGCGACCGCCGAACCGGCGGACCTGATGGAACAGCGGCTGGCGCCCGCCCTCGACGACGGCCTCCTGGTGGTGGAGCCCGGGGTGCGTCCTGCGGTGCGGTTCCACCACGACCGGATCCGCGAGGCGATCCTGCGCGGGCTGGGCCCGCATCGGCTGCGCGCCGCGCGATTGGCGACGGCGCGACGGCTCGCGACCGTGCCGGATCTCTACGCGGTCGCGGCGGAGCAGTACCTGCCCGTGGTCGACGCGGTCGACGACCCGGCCGAGCGGCGGGTGGTCGTGGGCCTGCTGCGGCACGCCGCCGACCAGGCGACACTGATCGGGAACTACGCGCTGGTGAACGCGCTGCTGGACGGTGCGCTGCGACTGGTCGACCCGGCTGCGACGGCCGAGCTGGTCGAGGTGCGCACCGGCCGCCATGCCGCGCTGTACAGCATGGGACGCCTGGAGGAGGCGGACGAGGAGTACCGCACGATCGAGGCGCTGTGCAGCAATGCCTTTGAGTGCGCGGACGCGACGGCGGTACAGACCCGCAGCCTCACCCACCGCAACCGCCTTGCCGAGGCGATCGGACTGGGCGTCGAGTCGCTGCGTGAGCTCGGCATCGCCGTACCGGCCACGGACCGGCTCCAGTTGGAGCTGGACCAGCGGCTCGATGCGCTGTCCCGGTGGCTGGAGCACGCCGACGACGCCGACGAGGCTGCTCGGCCGGACATCACCGAACCGACCCTGTTGGCCGCGAGCCGTCTGATCAACGCCGTGCTGCCGGCGGCCTACATTGCCGCCGACCAGGCCATGGGTAGCTGGCTGAGCCTGGAGGCGCTGCGGATCTGGATCGAGCACGGCCCCGCCCGTACCCTCCTCGGCCCGGCGAGCCACACCGGCAGCGCCGTCATCGCCGTGCGCGGCGACTACGCCGCCGGTTACCGGACGCTGCGGCGGTTCCTGGCGCTGGGCGAAGCCCGTGGCTACGAGCCCGGCACCTCGCAGACGTACTTTCTGTTCGCGATGCTGAGCTGCTGGTTCGAACCGGTCGAAAGCGGTGTGCAGGCCGCTCAGCGAGCCCGCGAAGGGTTGATCGCGGGAGGCGACCTGGCCAACGCCGGCTACACCTACTACCCGACCGTGGCGGGCCTGCTGGAATGTGCACCGTCGCTGGACGACTACGTCACCCAGTTGGAGGCCGGGCTGGCCTTCGTGCACGGTACCGGCAGCGAACAGACCGTCCAGTGGCTCGAGACGTACCGGTGGCTGGCCGCGGTGCTGCGCGGCGAGAGCTCCACCACGGCCGGTGCGGCGGCATCCTTCAACCGGTACGCCGGCAGCCCGCAGACGCTGCTGCAGGCAGAGGTCAACAGCGCGATCGCCGCCGCCGTCTTCGACGATGCGACCGGCCTGACCCGGCACGCCGCGGCGGCGATGCGGCTGCTACCGGCCGGCGCCCAGGGCCTCTACGCGATCGGAATGGCCCGACTGCTGCATGGGTTGGCCCTCGCCGGGCAGGCCCGGGCCGGCCACGGCGGGGAGCGCGACGCCGCGCTGTCCGAGTTGGACGAGGTGATCCAGTGGCTGGCCGCACGCGCCGCGGACGCGCCGGAGAACTTCCAGCACCTGCTGCGGCTCCTGGAGGCGGAGCGCGCGTGGGCGGTCGGCGACTTCCGCGCCGCCGTCCTCGGCTTCGACACCGCGCGGCGCGCGGTGGCCCAGCGCCAACGTCCCTGGCACCGGGCCCTGATCACCGAACGCGCGGCCCGCTTCTGCCTCGCCCACGGCGTCGACCAGATCGGCTACGAGCTGCTGGCCGAGGCCCGCCGCGAGTACCTCGCATGGGGCGCGACCGCGAAGGTCGACCAGCTCGACTGGGCCTACCCGACCCTGCGACCGCCCGCCGACCAGAGCCGCGACCGCTCCCACAGCCGGTCCACTGTCACGACCGGGACGATCGACCTGCTCGGCATCCTGTCCGCGTCACAGGCACTGAGCTCGGAGACCAGCATCGAAGGGCTCCACGCGCGGGTCGCCCACGTGCTCGGCGCGATGACCGGCGCCACCGACGTACATCTGCTGCTGTGGAGCGACGACCGGCAAGCCTGGCTGCTCCCCGCAGCAGGCGGCGACGGCCGCGTCATCCCGGTCAGCACCGACCTCGGCACCGGCCACGAATCCGCGGTCCCGATGTCCGTGCTGCGATACGCCCGGCGGATGCACGCGCCGCTCGTCGTCGACGACGCCGCCCGCGACGACCGCTTCGCCCGCGACCCGTACTTCTCCGCCGTGACCTGCTGCTCGCTGCTGGCCGTGCCCATCCTCAGCCGCGGAACGCTGCAGGCGGTGCTCCTGCTGGAGAACCGCCTCATCCGCGGCGCATTCACCGCCGAGCGGCTCGACGGGGTCAAGCTCATCGCCGGCCAGCTCGCCGTCTCCCTCGACAACGCCCAGCTGTACGCCGAGTTCCGGCGAATCGCCGGCGAGCAGGCAGCCCTGCGGCGGGTGGCGACCCTGGTCGCCCGCGGGATGCGGCCCGACTCCGTGTTCGCCGCGGTGGCCGACGAGGTCGGCGCGCTGTTCGGCGCCGACGGCACCACGATCGCACGCTTCGAGCCGAACGGGGACACGACGGTCCTGGGCGGCCACGGGCTCGCGCGCTCCCAGCCGGGATCGCGCAGCAGACCCGACCCCCATTCGGCCATGGCCTCGGTCCAGGCCACCGGCCGCGCGGCGCGCCGCGACCTGCGCAGCGACACCCGCACCGGACTCCGCTCAGCGGTCGCCAGCCCGATCGTGGTCGAGGGCCGGGTCTGGGGCGCCATCGGCGTCGGCTCGCGGCACGAACGGCTGCCACAGGACGCCGAACAGCGGCTGGCCGACTTCACCGAACTCGTCGCCACCGCCGTCGCCAACACCGAGAACCGCGCCGAGCTCACCGCGTCGCGCGCACGGATCGTCGCGGCCGCCGACCAGACGCGACGCCGTTTCGAACGGGACCTGCACGACGGCGCCCAGCAGCGGCTGGTCGCCCTGGCACTCCAACTGCGCTCGGCGCAGGAGACCATGCCACCCGAGTTCGGCGCAGAGCTGGACCTCGCGGTCGCCAGCGTCACCGGCGCGCTGGACGAGCTCCGCGAGATCGCACGCGGCATCCACCCCTCCATCCTGACCGAGGGCGGCCTCGGCCCAGCGCTGCGCGCCCTCGCCCGCCGCTCGCCCGTCCCGGTCGACCTCGATATGCGCGCCGGGGCACAGCTGCCCGAACACATCGAGGTCAGCGCCTACTACGTCGTCGCCGAAGCACTGACCAACGCGGCCAAACACGCACACGCCTCATCCGTCATCGTCGTCGTCGAAACGGACCCGAGCGATGCCGTCCTGCACGTCGCGGTCCGCGACGACGGCGTCGGCGGCGCCGACTTCACCCGCGGCACCGGCCTCGTCGGCCTCAAGGATCGCGTCGAGGCCCTCGACGGCCGGATCGTTCTCGACAGCCCGCGCGGCGCCGGGACCAGCCTGCGGGTGGAGCTTCCGCTCACCGCCGCGGACAGCGGGCCGGAACTGCAGTAGCGGCGCCGCTACTGCAGCACGACGATGCCGTCGTCGTCGCTGTAGACCTGGCTGTCGGGGGCGAATGCGCAACCCCCGAAGGTGACGGCCACGTCGCGTTCACCGCTTCCGGTCTTGGTGCTCTTGCGGGGATTCGAGCCGAGCGCCTTGATGCCGATGTCGAGGGTGCGGAGTACGGCCACGTCGCGGACCGCTCCGTTGATGATGACGCCGCTCCAACCGTTGTCACGGGCGATGGCGGCGATCATGTCCCCCATGAGGGCGCGGTGGACGGAACCACCGCCGTCGACGACGAGTACCCGACCGGCGCCCGGCTCGGACACCACGGACTTCAGCAGGGCGTTGTCCTCGAAGCATCGGACCGTGACGGCGCGGCCGTGGAACCGCGCGACGCCGCCGTACTGCTGGAGCTGGAGGTCGCAGGAGCCGAGCTGCTCGCCGTACTCGTCGTACAGGTCGGCGGTGGTGAACTGGGGAACGCTGTCGGGCATGGTGTTCTCCGCTGGTCGTCGGGTCAGTGCAGGCGTCGGGCGGCCACACCCACCGCGGCGAGGCCGGCGGCGGTGAGGGCGAGGACGCCGCCGGCGCCGGTGCCGGCGGCGAGCAACCCGGCGGCGCCGGGAAGCAGGACCTGACCGAAGCGGTTGCCGATCAGGCGGAGTGACATCGCGCGTCCGCGCAGGCCGGGTGGGCTCGACTCGGCGAGCCACGACATGGTGAGCGGTTGGCCGACCCCCAGTCCGAGTCCGGCGGCGGCGACCAGGATCGCCAGTGTCCACAGCGGCATGGGTGCCGCCGCGACGGCCAGGCTCACAGCGGCCAGCCCGATGCTGCCGAGGAGCAGCCGGCGCCGGCCCAGCGCGCCCGCGAGGCGGCCCAGGAAGAGCCGCGAGATCATGGAGGCCGCCGCGCGCAAGGTGAGCAGGATGCCGATGGCGCCGGACGGGATGCCCCGTTCGACGCCGAGTGCGGGCAGGTAGGTGAGGGTGATGTCGACCGCCGCGAGGACCACGCAGCTGATCGTCAGGACGCGGAGCAGGCCGGGACGGCGCAGCAGGTCCCGGACACCGGTTCGCTCGGCGCCCGGGGACGCTGCGGACCGCTCCGGCGGTCGCAGCATGAACGCGACGGCGAGCGGGACGGTGGCGAGCAGGGCGGTGCCGGTGAAGATGGCACCGGTGTGCGGGACCGCCCGGTCGCCGCCGAAGGCCAGGATCAGCGCCGGCCCGATCGCCTGCCCCAGCGATGCCGCGAAGGTGTAGTGGCCGAAGGCCGTGTCGTAGCGGTGTGCGGCGCTGCTGTTGGCGACCAGCGCCTGCTGGCCGACGATGGCGCAGAGGTGGCCGGTGCCGAGGATGACGCTGGCGGCGACCAGGCCGGTGACGGTCTGCCCGAGCAGCAGGAACGTGGCCGCGCTGGCGCAGAGCAGCGCCGAGCCTGCCACGAGCACCCGGCGCTCACCGAGCCGGTCGACCGCTCGACCGGTGGGGACGGCGAGCAGCAGGGGAGCGGCGGCGAAGCTCGCCGAGAGCAGCCCGAGCCATAGCGCGGGCACGTGCAGCTCGATGGCGCGGTAGGTGGTGGTGGGTCGCAGCACGAACGTGACCGCCTGCACCAGCACCGTATGTGTCAGCAACGCTGCGATCTGGGTCCGGCCCCGCCCAGGGTGCGCTGGCATGCCCGAGGTCAGGGCCGCGACGTCGCCGCTGCCGGGCGCGCGCCGAGCTGCGACGCGGCCTTGGCGCCGAGGCTGGTGTCGATGTGCACCCGCATGATCTCTGCCGCGCCGTCCGAGTCGCCGGCGACGACGCACTCGAGCAGCGCGGCATGCTCGGCTGCCTTCTGGTCGCGTTCGGCCTGGCTCCGTTCGACGACCAGACCGAGCCTGCGATACCGGTCGGCCTTGTCCCACAGCCCGTCCAGCGTGCTGATCAGCAGTTCGTTGTGCGAGGCGAGGTAGATCGCGGTGTGGAAGCGCCGGTGGGCGACCAGGTCGAACACTTCCGGGTCGCTGCGCAACGGCTGCACCCCCTCGGCGGCGGCACGCATCTCCCGGAGGTCGTCGCGGGTGCGACGCTCCGCCGCCAGGGCAGCGGCGAGCGGGTCCAGCGAGCGGCGGATCTCCAGCATGTCGCGGGCCTCTTCGGCGGTCAACGGCGCGACCCGGGCGTCGCGGTGGGCGTCCAGCTCGACGAGGCCCTCCGACTTGAGCCGCCGCAGCGCCTCACGCAGCGGCGTGGTGCTCACGCCGATGGCCGGGGCGAGCGTCGCCTGGTTCAGCGTCGCACCCGGCTCCAGCTCGCCGGACAGGATCATGTTCCGCAGCGTCAGGTACGCGAAGTCGCTCTTCGTGGTGAATGGCTCGGCCGGCCCAACCATCTAACCTCCCCTGGTCCGGCTATAGCCTACATGACCCTTGCGCCTGGGCTCTCCCGCGGTTTTTACGAGCCGAGGCCGCCGCCCCTCTTGACGGACATAGCTTATAACCTACAGTCTTGGGTCTCCATCGCAGACGTTTCCCCCACGTCAAGGAGCGGTAAATTGATGAGCAACGACACCCCCGCGCTCCGCACCTGGACACCGAGTCGGCGGCAGATGCTCGCCGCGTTCGCCGCCGTCGCCGCCGGAGGGCTCGGCGCGTGCGGCGGCACCGACGATGCCCCTCCGCCGAACCAGATCGCCGAGGGCACGGCCCCCGACTACTACCCGCCGGCATACGCCGACATCATCGCCGCCGCCAAGAACGAGGGCGGCGAGCTGACCATCTACTCGAACACCGACCAGGAGAACTGGGCGCCGATCTTCCGCGACTTCCAGAAGAAGTACCCATGGGTCAAGAAGATCAACGCCAACAACCTGGACAGCGACGAGGTCTTCCAGCGGGTGCTCGCCGAGCAGGCCACCGGCAGTTCGCCCGCGGACCTGCTGGTGTCCAACGCCGCGCAGGCGTGGGCGGAGTACGTCGCAGGCGCGGACCGGCTGCTGGCATACCAGTCGCCGGAGCTGCCGAAGCTGCCGCCGTTCGCGACGCTGATGCCCAACGTCTACGCGATGTCGACCGACCCGATGACGATCGCCTACAACACCTCGCTCATGCCGAAGGCGCCGACCGGGCTCAAGAGCCTGGCCGACATCGTCGCCGCGGACCCGGGCAAGTTCAACAACAAGATCACGACCCGTGACGTGAAGGGCGCCTTCGGGTTCACCGTCTCCTACACCTACACCCAGGCGAACCCGGCCGCGTGGAACAGCTTGGAGACGCTGCTGCCCCTGGCCCGGCCGGAGACCTCGTCCGGTACGCAGACCGAGAAGATCCTCGCCGGGGAGTACCTGGCCGGCTTCTTCATCAGCGGCGCTCCGGCGTACCCGGTGGTCGACAAGAGCGGCGGACTGTTCCAGGTGACGTTCCTCGACGATGGCACGGTGGTACTGCCGCGCGGCATCGGCATCGCGCCGAAGGCGCCGCACTCGAACACCGCCAAGCTGTTCGTGGACTTCGTGCTGTCCGCGGAGGGTCAGCGGGCGG
Source organism: Dactylosporangium sp. NPDC005572 (assembly GCF_040605515.1). NCBI lineage: Bacteria > Bacillati > Actinomycetota > Actinomycetes > Micromonosporales > Micromonosporaceae > Dactylosporangium > Dactylosporangium sp. NPDC005572. Next base: position 45,973 of record NZ_JBEXCY010000035.1, read on the forward strand.
TCGCCGAGGGCGGCCTGACCTCCTACCGCGACAGCGTCCAGCGCGCCAAGGGCCTGCACACCTACCAGGAGATCGTCGAGAAGGTCGGCGAGAAGAACGTGGTCCTGGTCAAGTACGCGCTGGTGTCCGATGGCGACGAGAAGGCGTTCGTCGACCGCTGGAACGGCCTGCTGGCCCGCTGACCCGGTGACGCAGACAAAGAACGGAACGACATGACATCGCTCGCCACCGCGACCCCGCCGCCCACCCCCGCGCCGGATCCGTCGGCGCGCCGGCCCCGGTACCGGCGCCCCCTCGGCGTCGGCCGGGAGGTCTGGATACAGTACGCCACGCTCGGTTTCCTCGCGATCCTCGTGCTGGCGCCCGTCGTACCCACCCTGTATCAGTCCGTGCTGGATCGGCCCCTGTACGAGGCCGGCGGTATCTTCACCGCGGACAACTACGTGCACCTGTTCACCGAGGCCGGTTTCGGCCGGGTGGTGCTCAACACCGCGCTGTTCGCGGTCGGCACCACGGTGCTGACGCTGCTGATCGCCGTGCCGATGGCCGTGGTCGTGGTGCGCACGAAGCTGCCCGGCCGGCGGGTGTTCGCCGCGGCGATGCAGTGGCCGTTCTTCATCTCGTCGCTGATCCTGGGCTTCGGCTGGATCACGATGTACGGGCCGGCCGGGTTCGTCAGCGTCCAGGTTCGCCAGCTGGTCGGTTCCGTGCCGTGGAACCTCTACTCGATTCCCGGCATGGCGGTCACCGAGGCGGTCGCATTGGCGCCGATCGCGTACGTGTTCTGCGCCAATGCGCTGCGCCAGAGTGACGCGTCGCTGGAGAGCGCCGCGCAGGTGTGCGGGGCCGGCCCGCTGCGTATCCTGCTCTCGGTGGTCGTCCCGCTGCTGCGGCCGCCGATCGTGTACAGCTCGATCCTGGTGTTCAGCATGTCGGTGGAGACGCTGAGCGTGCCGCTGCTGTACGGCCAGCCGGTCGGTATCGACGTGTTCTCCACCTTCCTCTACCGCAACGGCCTGCAGTCCATCAATCCCAGCTACGGCATCCTCGGCGCCGCCTCGACGATCATCCTGGTGGTGACGGTGAGCCTGGTCGCCGTCCAGGCCAAACTGCTCAGGCACGCCCGCCGGTTCGTGTCGGTGCGCGGCAAGGCCACCCGACCCCGCCCGTTGGACATCGGCTGGCTCAAGTGGGTCAGCGTCGCCGCCATCGGCTGCTACGTGGTGCTCGGCGCGCTGCTGCCGATCGGCGGGCTGGTGTTCCGCTCGTTCACGCTCGTGTTCACCCCACTGCAGTCCCCGTTCAAGACGTTGACCACCACCAACTACGAACGCATCTTCCAGTACGACGCCTACATCCAGTCCATCTACAACAGCCTCATCGTGGCCGGTGTCGGAGCCGTCGTGGTCAGCGCGGTCGCGGTGCTGGCCGTGGTGGTGGCCCGGCGCTCCAGCTTCCGGTTCGCCCGCACGGTGGAGTACCTGTCGCTCGCCCCGCAGGCGATGCCGGGCATCATCGTCGGCGTCGGGCTGTTCTGGGCGTTCGCCTACGCCCCGTTCGGGCTCGGCGGGGTCATCCAGGGGACGCTGATCGCGATCATCATCGGCTTCGGGCTACGGGCGCTGCCGAGCGGATTCGGCTCGATCGCACCATCGATCATGCAGATCGGCCAGGAGCTCGACCAGGCCGCTCGGGTCTCCGGCGCCGACTGGCTGCTGACCTTCACCCGGATCCTCGGCAGGCTGCTCACCCCGGCGTTCGTCGGCGCGATGGTGCTCACGTTCGTGACCATGCTCAAGGAGTACTCGCCGGCGATCTTCCTGAAGTCGGCCGACTCCAACGTCATCGGCACCACCATGCTCGAGCTCTGGGTGCAGGGCAACACCGGCTCCGTGGCCGCGCTGGCCACCCTCCAGATCGCCATCACGGCCGCGTTCGTCGGCATCGCCGGGCTACTCACGAAGGGGCACAACGATGCCTGAGGTCACCGTCACCAACCTGGTCAAACGGTTCGGACCCACGACCGTGCTGGAGCAGGTCAGCTTCACCGTCAAGGACGGCGAGTTCTTCACGCTGCTCGGCCCGAGCGGGTGCGGCAAGTCCACCACGCTGAACTGCATCGCCGGCCTGGAACGACCGACCGGCGGCCGGATCACCGTGGGCCCCACCACGTTCGTCGACATCGACGGGAAGGTGTTCCTCCCCACCGAGGAACGCAACCTCGGCATGGTCTTCCAGTCGTACGCGCTGTGGCCGCACATGTCCGTCGAGGCCAACCTGGCGCTCCCGCTCAAGCTGCGCAGAGCCGGCAAGCAGGACCGGGCGGTCCGGATCAGCGAGGCCCTGGAGAAGGTCGGGCTCGCCCACCTGCGCGGCCGCTACCCGCACCAGCTCTCCGGCGGCCAGCAGCAGCGGGTCGCGCTGGCCCGGGCGCTGGTCTACTCGCCCTCGGTGCTCCTGCTCGACGAGCCACTGTCCAACCTGGACGCCAAACTGCGGGAGCAGGCGCGGGCGTGGCTCAAGCGGCTGCAGGAAGACCTCGGCATCACCACCGTCTACGTCACCCACGACCAGGACGAAGCCCTGGCCCTCAGCGACCGGATCGCGGTGATGTCAGCAGGCGCGATGCTGCAGGTCGGCACGCCGCGGGACATCTACGAAACCCCCGCGACCGCGAAGGTGGCGGCGTTCGTGGGCCGCTGCAACTTCCTGGCCGGCCACGTCGAGCAGCACCGTGACGGCCGCAGCCGGGTCCGGCTGGAGTGCAGCGGCGACGTCATCGAGGTGACCACCGACCAGCACGTCACCGCCGGTCAGCAGGTCACCGTGGCGATCCGGCCCGAACGGCTGGAAGTGCTGCCCGCCGCCGAGGCCGGCGCCCGCAACGTGCTCTCGACCGAGGTGCTGACCAGCTCGTACGTCGGCTCCCGGTACGACTACCAGGTCAAGCTCGGCGCCCAGGTCGTCCAGGTCGAAAGCCCACACGGCGGCCTGACCGGCACCGCGAGGCTCACCTTCCGTCCCGAGGCCGCCCTGCTCTACCCCACGGCGGCGGTGCCCTCCCCGGAGGCCGACGAACTGCTCACCCTCACCGCCTGAAACCGCGACACCAGCCTCGGAAGGACCCTCATGGCCACCAGCTACACCCTCGGCGTCCTGCACGGCGACGGGATCGGACCGGAGATCGTGCCCGCCGCCGTCGAGGTCGTCGACGCCGCGTGCGCGGCCGCCGGCGCAGACCCGATCTCGTGGGTCGAGCTGCCACTCGGCGCCGCGGCGATCGAGGAACACGGCGACGCCGTACCACCACAGACGCTCGCCGCGCTCGCCGAACTCGACGGGTGGCTGCTGGGTCCGCACGACAGCGCCGCATACCCGCAGCCGCACCGCTCGAAGCTCAACCCGAGCGGCACCATCCGCAAGCATTTCGACCTGTTCGCCAACATCCGCCCGGCGAAGGCGTTCGAGGCCGGCAACGCCATCGTCCCGGGCACCGACCTGGTCATCGTCCGGGAGAACACGCAAGGCTTCTACGCCGACCGCAGCACCTACGCCGGCACCGGCGAGTTCATGCCGTCCCCGGACGTCGCCGTCGCACTGGGCATCATCACTCGCCCGGCGGTCGAGCGCATCGCCCGTGAGGCGTTCGAACTGGCCCGCCGCCGCGGCAAGCGACTCACCATCGTGCACAAGGCCAACGTGCTCAAGATGACCACCGGACTGTTCCGCGACGTGTGCCGCGAGGTCGGCACGGCGTACCCGGACGTGACCGTCGACGACTTCCACATCGACGCCATGACCGTCCACCTGGTACGCCGCGCCGACCGGTTCGACGTCATCGTCACCGAGAACATGTTCGGCGACATCCTGTCCGACCTCGCCGGCGAGGTCGCGGGATCGCTCGGCATCGCACCGTCCATCAACGCCTCCGACACCCGCGCGATGGCGCAGGCCGCCCACGGGTCCGCCCCCGACATCGCCGGCCGCAACCTGGCCAACCCGATCGCGATGATGCTCTCCAGCGGCATGCTGCTGAGCTGGCTGGCGGCGAAGCACGACGACCCGGCGGCCGGCGACGCCGCCGCCCGGCTCGAGCGGGGCATCGAGGCGGCCGTGCGCGGCGGCGTCCGCACCCGGGACATGGGCGGGACGGCGACCACCACCGAGCTCACCGCGGCGGTCGCCGACGCGCTCCGGGCGGGCTGACCCGATGAGCGCTCCCACTGTCGCCCTCATCCACGCCACACCCGCGTCCATGTCGCCGGCGCACGCCGCGTTCTCCGAACGGTTCCCGGACGCGAAGCTGTGGAACCTGCTCGACGACCGGCTCATCACCGAGGCCGACGCCGCCGGCGGGCTCACCCCGGGACTGCGGCAGCGGATGGCCGAGCTGATCCGGTACGCCGTCGGCGGCGGGGCCGACGCCGTGCAGCTGACCTGCTCCATGTACGGGCCCGTGACCCGGGACGCCGACTGGGCGGTGCCGGTGTACGCCTCCGACGAGGCGATGTTCGCCCGGATCCGCGCCGACCGGCCACCCCGCGTCGCCGTCCTGGGACCGCTGGCAACCGGGGTGGCCGACACCGTGACCCGGCTGCGTGACTTCCTCGAGAACCCGGCCGTCCACGTCGACGGCGTCGTCGTGGACGGGGCCGCCGCGGCCGGCCGTGCCGACGATACCGCCCGGCTGCGGGACCTTCTCGTCGCCGCGGCCCGTCGCGTGGCGCCCGGGGCCGACCTGATCGTGCTCGGCCAGTACTCGGTCAGCCCGGCCTGTGCCGCGGTCAGCGCCGCGGTGCCGGTACCTGTGCTGAGCCCACCCCACCTGGCCGCCGACGTGCTCCGCGACGCACTCGCCGGCGGGCGGTCGCGATGACCGCGCTGGGGTGCATCGCCGACGACTACACCGGGGCCACCGACGTGGCGGCGGCCCTGCGCCGCGTCGGGCTCCGCACGGTCCTGCGGTTCGGCCCGCCCGGCCCACAGGAGACGCTGCCGCCGTGCGACGCCGTCGTGGTGGCGCTCAAGACCCGCACGGTCCCGGCCGCGGATGCGGTGCGCGAGTCACTGGCCGTCCGTGACTGGCTCGCCGTCCGCGGCGTCCGGCACCTGTACTTCAAGTACTGCTCGACGTTCGACTCCACCGACGAGGGCAACATCGGTCCGGTCACCGATGCGCTGCTCGACGCGGACGGCGGACGCCTCGCAGTGATCGGTCCCGCGTCTCCCGAACACGGACGCACCACGTACCAAGGACACCTGTTCGTCGGCGACACACTGCTGTCCGACTCGCCCATGCGTCACCACCCCCTCAACCCGATGACCGAGTCCAACCTGGTCACCCTGATGAGCCGTCAGACCCCGCACCCCGTCGGGCTGCTACCGCTCGACGTGGTGCGCGCCGGCGTGGAACCGGTCCGGGACCGGTTGAGCGCACTGGCCGGCCGGGGCGTACGGCATGTGGTCGTCGACGCCACCTGCGACAGCGACCTGGACACCGTCGCCGCCGCCGGTCAGGGCCGCGCGATGCTGACCGGCGGGGCGGGACTCGGGCGCGCCCTGGGCGCGGTCACCGCCCCCGGGACGGCCGTGGCCGAGGGGGCGGAGCGGGTCGAGCTGCCCGAGGGGCCCGGCATCGTGCTCGCCGGCAGCTGCTCCGCGGCCACCCTCGCTCAGGTCGACGCCGCCCGCGCCGTGTTCGCCTCCCACCGGCTCGACCCGGCCGCGACACCGGACCCGGAGCGGCTGCTCGCCAGCGCGACCAGCTGGCTCGGGGACAACCTGCACCACGGCCCGGTCCTCGTCTACTCGTCCGCCCCCGCCGCGCAGCGGCAGGCCGGCATCGCGGCGATGGGCCCGGACACGGCCGGCATCCTCGAAGCGACGCTCGGCGCCGTCGCCCGAGCGGCGGTCACCGCCGGCGTCCGGCGCATCGCGGTGGCCGGCGGCGAGACCTCCGGCGCCGTCGTATCGGCGCTCGGCGTCACCTCGGTCCTGGTCGCCTCGGAGGAGGACCGGGGCGTGCCGTGGTGCCGCACGACCGGCAGGCCGGCCCTCGCCCTCCTGCTGAAGTCCGGGAACTTCGGCGCACCGGACCTGCTCGTACGCGCCATGAAAGGAACCACCGCGTGAGGCAGCAGATCGTCGACCTCGGCCGCTCGCTGTTCACCCGGCGGCTGACGTTCGGCCGCACCGGAAACATCAGCGTCCGCGACGGCGACGACATCCTCGTCACCCCGACCGGCGCGAGCCTGGGCACGCTGACCCCCGGCGCGCTGTCCACCGTCGACGTCACCGGCCGGCACGTGCGAGGACCGGCACCCTCGAAGGAGGCGTTCCTGCACGCCGCCGTCTACCGCGCCCGGCCGTCGGCCGGTGCCGTCGTGCACCTCCACAGCACCCACGCGGTCGCGGTGTCCTGCCTGGCCGGCCTGGACCCCGACGATGTGCTGCCGCCGCTGACCGCCTACTACGTGATGCGCGTCGGCGGTCTCCCGCTGCTGCCGTACCACGCGCCCGGCGACGCCACCCTCGGTCCGGCGGCCGAGAAGGTCGCCGCCACCCACCACGCGTTCCTGCTGGCCAACCACGGCCCGATCGTGGCCGGCGCCGACCTCGCCGCCGCCGCCGACGCCATCGAGGAACTGGAGGAGACCGCCCGCCTGTACCTGCTCCTGCGCGGACACCACACCAGGCCGCTCACCCCGCAACAGGTCACCGACCTGACCGAAAGGGCCATCCGATGAACCCCGAACACCTCACCACCTTCGGTGCCCGCGTGCTGCAGTCCGTCGACGTGCCTGAGCCTGACGCCCGGCTCGTCGCCGACAGCCTGGTCACCGCCGACCGGTGGGGCCACCCGTCGCACGGCATGCTCCGCCTGGGCTGGTACGTCGCCAGAATCCGGTCCGGCGCCATGACGCCCGTCACCGCGCCCGTCACCGTCGTCGACGGCGACGCGATGGCCGTCCTGGACGGACGCGACGGGATCGGGCAGGTGATCGCCGACGCGGCATGCCGGGACGCCGTACGGCGCGCGGAACGGCACGGCGTCGGTGTCGTCGCGGTCCGCAACAGCAACCACTTCGGTACCGCCGCATACTGGACCCGACGCATGGCCGCCGCCGGCTGCATCGGCATCCTGACGACGAACGGCAGCCCGGCCATGGCGCCCTGGGGCGGGCGCGTCAAGACCGTCGGCGCCAACCCCTGGTCCATCGCCGCGCCGGGCGGCAGCCACGGCCCGGTCGTCCTCGACATCGCCAACACGCATGTGGCCCGCGGCAAGATCTACGCCGCGCTGCAGCGCGACGAGGCCATCCCCGGCGACTGGGCGACCAACGCCAAGGGTGTGCCGACGACCGACCCGCGCGCGGCGATCGACGGCATCCTGCTGCCGATGGCCGGCCACAAGGGGTACGGCATAGCGTTCATGATGGACCTGCTCTCCGGCGTCCTCACCGGCAGCTCCTACGCCGCCGGCGTCGCCGGCCCGTACATCCCCGACCAGCGCAGCGGCTGCGGCCACCTCGCCCTGGCCATCCGGATCGACGCCCTCATGGAGGCCGGGGACTACGCCCTGCGCGTCGACGACCTGATCGCCACGACCAAGGCCGTACCGCTCGCGCCGGGCACCGACGAGATCTTCTACCCCGGAGAGATCGAGGACCGCGCCGCCGCCGGCAGCCTGTCATTGCCCGACAAGACCCTCCACGACCTGCGGGAGCTCGGCGCGTCCTGCGGCATCCCGTTCGAGGCCGCCTGATGTTCACCGTGATCGTCACGCTCGACGTCCACCCGGAGCACGTCGACGAATTCGTGGACGCGATCGGTGTGAACGCCCGCGCGTCCGTCCGCGACGAGCCCGGTTGCCTGCGCTTCGACGTGCACCGCTCGGTCGACGACCCGTACCGCTTCGTGCTGTACGAGATCTACACCGACCAGGACGCCTTCTACCAGCAGCATCGCGCTGCGCCGCACTACGCCGTCTGGCGGGAGGCCGCGGCCCGGCTGGTGCGCTCGGGCGGCCACGTCAACACGTTCTGCGTCCCCGTGTTTCCTCGGGACATCCCGGAAGGCGACGGTCATGGGAGATAGCTTCGGCACGGCCGGCACGCTGACCGTGGGCGACAGCCGGTACGCCATCCACCGGCTGGCCGGCGTCGCCCCGCCCGACCTGCCCTACAGCCTGCGGATCGTGCTGGAGAACCTGCTGCGCCACGAGGACGGTGCGTTCGTCACCGCAGGCCAGATCCGGGCGCTGCTCGACTGGGGCGAGCCGGCATCGTTCGAGCACGCCATCGACCTGCACCCGGCCCGGATCTTCCTGCACGACACCAACGGTGTGCCCGCCGTGGCCGACCTGGCCGCGATGCGCGACGCGGTCGCCGCGCTCGGCGGTGACCCCGCCGGCGTCAACCCGACCATCCCCGCCGAGCTCGTTGTCGACCACTCCATCATCGCCGACGTGTTCGGGCGCCCGGACGCCCTCGCCCGCAACACGGAACTCGAGTACGCGCGCAACGCCGAACGCTACCGGTTCCTCAAGTGGGGCCGGGCCGCGCTGCGCGGCTTCGCCGTCGTTCCCCCCGGCACCGGCATCATGCACCAGGTCAACGTCGAACACCTCGCTCGCGTCGTCGTGGCCGACGGCGGCCGGGCCTACCCGGACGTGTGCCTGGGGACCGACTCGCACACCACCATGGTCAACGGCCTCGGCGTGCTCGGCTGGGGCATCGGCGGCATCGAGGCCGAGGCCGCCATGCTCGGCCAGCCCCTGTCCATGCGCATTCCCCGGGTCGTCGGCGTCCGGTTGCACGGCACGCTGCCGCACGGGGTGACCGCCACCGACCTGGTGCTGACCATCACCGAGCTCATGCGCAGGCACGGCGTCGTCGGCAAGTTCGTCGAGTTCTCCGGCCCCGGGATCGCCGAGATCACGCTGCCCGACCGGGCCACCATCGCCAACATGAGCCCCGAGTTCGGCTCCACCTGCGCGTACTTCCCGATCGACGCCGAGACCCTGCGCTACCTGCGCTTCACCGGCCGCCCGGACACGAACGTGGCGCTGGTCGAGGCGTACGCGAAGGAGCAGGGGTTGTGGCACGAGCCCGGCGCCGTCCCGCGGTACACCGAGACGCTCGACCTCGACCTGGGCACCGTCGTCGCGTCGTTGGCCGGCCCCCGCCGGCCGCAGGACCGCGTGCCCCTCGACCGCGCCAAGGCCGCATTCCGCGACACCGTCGGCCGGCCCAGCACCCCCACAACGGTCGAGCTCGACGGCGGCACCCATCGGATCGACCACGGCAGTGTGGCCATCGCGGCCATCACCTCCTGCACCAACACCTCCAACCCCTCGGTGATGGTCGCCGCGGCGCTGCTCGCCCGCAACGCCGCCACCCGCGGGCTGCGCACGAAGCCCTGGGTCAAGACCAGCCTGTCGCCGGGCTCCCGCGTGGTCACCGACTACTTCGACAAGGCCGGCCTCACCCCGCACCTGGAGGCGCTCGGCTTCCACCTCGCCGGATACGGCTGCATGACCTGCATCGGCGCCTCCGGACCACTCATCCCCGCGCTCACGCGGGCCGTCCACGATCACGACCTGGCCGTCGCCGCGGTGCTGTCGGGCAACCGCAACTTCGACAGCCGCATCAACCCCGACGTACGGATGAACTACCTCGCCTCACCGCCACTCGTCGTCGCCTACGCGCTGGCCGGCACCATGGACATCGACCTGACCACCGAACCACTCGGCATCGACCACACCGGAGAACCGGTGCACCTGCGCGACGTCTGGCCAAGCCCCCGCGAAGTCCAGGACATCATCGACGCGGTGCTGGACCCGACGATGTTCGCTCGCGCTTACGCGGACGTCTTCACCGGCGACGACCGGTGGCAGCAACTCCCCGCCCCGCAGGGCGCGACGTTCGCCTGGGACGACGCATCGACCTACCTGCGTCGACCGCCCTACCTGGACGCCATGACGCCCGAACCGCGTCCCGTGGTGGACATCGTCGGCGCCCGCGTCCTCGTCAAGCTCGGCGACTCGGTCACCACCGACCACATCTCACCCGCCGGCGCCATCCCGCCGCACACCCCGGCCGGGCAGTACCTGCGCGGACTCGGTGTCGAGCCCTTCGACCTCAATACGTATGCGTCCCGCCGCGGCAGCCACGAGGTGATGACGCGCGGGACCTTCGCCAACGTCCGCCTCCGCAACCAGCTCGTGCCGGACACCGAGGGCGGCTACACCGTCCACGACGGATCCCTCGCCACGATCTACGACGCAGCCGCGGCCCACCGGGCCGCCGGCGTACCGCTGCTCGTGCTGGCCGGCAAGGAGTACGGCACCGGCTCGTCCCGCGACTGGGCCGCCAAAGGCCCGGCCCTGCTCGGCGTCCGCGCCGTCCTCGCCGAGTCCTTCGAACGCATCCACCGCTCCAACCTGATCGGCATGGGCATCCTGCCGCTGCAGTTCCTCGACGGCGACAACGCCGACATCCTCGACCTGACCGGCCACGAAACCTTCACCATCGCCGGACTGGTCGACGCGGTCCCCGACACCGTCACCGTGCACGCCGGGCATACGACGTTCCCCGCCCGGGTACGCCTCGACACCCCACGCGAGGTCGAGTACTACCGCCACGGCGGGATCCTGCCCTACGTCCTGCGCCGGACCCTGCGCAACCGGTAGCAACGCAGCCCTGCCGGGCCGGGGCTCATCGGCGGATGGAGGCTTTCACCCGAGCGAGCCCATCGAGGAAGGCTGGTTGGCCCACGGACCACTCCTGGTTGGCGGCCTCGAGCTCCAGGGCGTCGGCATGCCGGGACAGATCGGAGGCGTCGCGGACGATGCTGACGAGCCGTCGGACGTACTCCGGGTCGAGGTCGACCAGGCCCTGCAGGCGCTGGAGTGTGGTCGGAACGAGCCGGTCGGGCGACACGACGTCGAGCACCAATCCGGCTCGGAGGGCAGCGGGAGCATCCCAGGCCTCCCCGAGCAGCACGCCCAGTATCGCCTGTTGCACGCCAACCGCGCGGGTCAGCATCCAGGTGTGTCCACCACCGGGGAGGATGCCGAGCTCATTGAACCGGCACACGAAGCGGGCCGAGTCGGCCGCGAAGCGGATGTCGCAGGCCAGCGCCAGGTTGAAGCCGGCACCCACGGCGGCTCCGTTGACGGCGCCGACGGTGAGCAGCGGCGAGTGCAGGACCCGCAGGAAGCCGCCGTAGACCTCGCGGATCAGGCTGAAGTCCCCGTCGGCCGCCCGCTCGAGGGTGGCCAGCTCGGCGCCCGCGCAGAACGCGGAGCCGGCGCCGGTCACGATGACCGCCCGGACCTGCGGGTCGGCCTCCAGCTCGTCCATCGCCGCGCCGATCGCGGCGACGAGACCGGAGCTGAGGATATTGCGGCGGTCCGGGTCGTTGAGGGTGAGTACGGCGACCGCGTCGTGGCGTTCGACGGTTACGAGCTCGGGCATCGGGCCCTCCGGGATCGTGGACGGGCGGTCAGGACTCGTCGAGCAGCCATGACCACAGGTCGGGTGCGGCGGCGGCCGCCTCGGCCAGCTGTACCGCATGCTCCCGCTCGGTGCCGAACTCCGCACGCCAGGCGAGCAGGGCCAGGGTGTGCCGGTGCAGCTCGTACTCGCGCGTGATGCCGATGGCCCCGTGCAGCTGGTGCGCCAGCCGCACCACCTCCCTGGCGGCGGTCGCGGCGCGGACCCGGGCGGTGGCGAGCCGGGGACCGTCGACGACATCGGCGGCGGTGGTCATGCCGTCGATCGCCTGACCGATGGCCGCCTCGGCCGCGGCAGCCTCGCCGGCGAGGGCGGCGACGTGCTGCTGCACCGCCTGGAAGGCCGACAAGGGGCGGCCGAACTGCTCGCGCATCCGGACGTGCTGGAGCGTCAGTTCCTGGATGCGGCGCAGCGCGGACCGGGACTGGACGGCCCGGCTCAGGGAGCCGAGGCTCCGCACGAAGCCGATCAGGTCGGTGGCGGCGGTGCCGACGACGGTGGTCGAGAGCGCGGGCGCCCGGTCGAGCCGGACCTCCGCGAAGGGTGCGCCCGGCAGGGTGCGGCCCGGCCGGAGGTGCGCGTGCCCAGGCTCCACGAGGCTCAGCGTGGCGGTGCGCTCCCCGGCCGGGGAGACGACGACGAGGTGCGTCGCCCAGGGCGCCCAGGGGACCGCATCCGCCGTCACTGTGACGCCGTCGGCGTTGGCGGAGCCGAGCGCCGGGACAACGACGACGTACCTCGACGGCCGTGCCACGCCGGCGTGCTCGAGCAGTCCGTTGCTGATCAACAACTGGTCGGCCACCGGTGATGGCCAGCCGATGCTGCCCACCGCGTCCACGATCTCGATGACGTCGGCGAGGTCGCCGCCCTCGCCGCCGAGCTTCTCCGGCAGGCCGACCCCGAGCCAGCCCGCATCGGCGAGTGCGTCCGTCGCCTGCCGGCCGAGTTCCTCGTCCCAGCCCTGGCCGGGAACCTCCTGCGGCCGGTCGCTGAGGAGCCCTTCGACCACCTGGCGCACTGCACCGGTCACTAGGGCACCAGCCTTCCGGCGGATGATCCCACCAGATCCCGGGCAACGATGCCGCGCAGGATCTCGTTCGTGCCGCCGCGCAGCGTCCGATCGGGGTTGTGCAGGAGCGCCTCACCGAGCAGCCGGGGCAGTTCGTCCGCCGAGTGCGGATCGGGCCGGACCGGGGCAAGGGAGCAGGCCACCTCGACCACCCGGCGTTCGAGCTGGGTGCCCAGATCCTTGACGAGGGCACTCCGCACCGTGGGCACCCGGCCTTGGTCGAGCATCTGCGCGACCTGGTAGGAGAGCACCCGCACACTGCGCAGTTCGGCCAGCAGCGACCCGACTGCCGGGCCGGCGCAGTCGGCCTCGCGCATCAGCGCCCGCAGCAGTGGCATGGTGGACAGGAACCGTTCGGGACCGCTGCGCTCGTATGCGAGCTCGGCCGTCACCTGCTCCCAGCCCCTGCCGCGGGCGCCGAGGAGCGCATCCTCGCCCAGCAGCACGTCGTGGAAGACGACCTCGTTGAAGTGGTGCTCGCCGTCCATGGTCGCGATCGGCCGTACCTCCACGCCGTCGAGGTCGAGGTCGACGAGGAACTGGGACAGGCCGGTGTGCCGGCGCTCCGCGGGCGGGTCGGTCCTGGCCAGCACCAGGATGCTGTGCGCACGGTGGGCATGGCTGGTCCAGATCTTGGCGCCGCTGAGCCGCCACCCGCCGGGCACCTCGGTGGCGCGGGTGCGCACCGCGGCGAGGTCCGAGCCGCTGTCCGCCTCGGACATGCCTATCGCAAAGTACCGCTCGGCGGCGGCGATGCCCGGGAGGTACCGGCGCCGCTGCTCCTCGGTCCCGTGCCGCAGCACCGAGGGTCCGACCTGGCGGTCGGCGAACCAGTGCGCCGCGACGGGCGCACCGAGGGCCAGCAGTTCCTCGTTGACCACGTAGCGCTCCAGGAACGACCGGTCATGTCCGCCGTATTCGGACGGCATCGTCATCCCCACCCACCCCCGCGCCGCCAGGGCCCTGCTGAACTCCGGCGAATGGGAGACCATCCACGAGTCGCAGCGGGGACGCAGGCCGAGCGCCGCCATGGTCCGCACGGCGAAGGCTCGGACCTCGGCGCGCAGCTTCCGATCGTCCACGGTGATGGAGCCACCTTTCTTGCACCGCCGTGCCGGCGTATGAAGGCAGCGTAGACAGAACGTTCCGGGCCAGTCAACGCGAGTGTTGACAAGCGTGGGTTCCGGAGACACGATGACCCCGTGAGTGACCAGCGCCACGTCGCCAATGATGAGATCGGAGCGGCCCGGGCCGTCGGACCCGAGGCCGTCCGTCGCGGTCTGGCGGCCGTGCGCACGGGGACCGCGCTCCCGCTGGCGGCACCGATCCGCAACGGCGTCGGCTACGGGCTGGTCGGGCGGGCCGCGCCCGTGCACCTCATGATCCGGACCGGCGCCGACTACGCCGCGGGGCTGCCGGAGCGGGCCGGCTTCGGCTACGCCGACGACGTCATCACGCTGCCGACGCACGGCGCGACCCATGTCGACGCCCTCGCCCACGTCTGGCGGGACGGACTGATGTACAACGGCTTCCCGGCCCGCGAGGTGACCAGTCGCGGTGCCCGGCACCTCGGCATCGACAGGATGCCCCCGATCGTGACCCGCGGCGTCGTGGTCGACACCTGTCCGGGCGGGGTCCGGTCCCCGGCCGACCCGGTCCACCGCGACGAGCTCGCCGCCCTGGTGGCGGACGCCGGCGTCGACCTCGAACCGGGCGACGCGCTCCTGGTCAGGACGGGATGGCTGGCCGCCGCGCTCGCCGGCGACGCCGACAGCACCTCCTGGCCGGGCCTGCACCACGACTGCGCTACCTGGCTGGCGGAGCGGCAGGTGGTGCTCGTCGGCGCCGACAACCCGGCGGTCGAGGTGTTCCCCTCCTTCGACCCGGCCTGCCAGGTGCCGCTGCACATCGAGCTGATCCGCGGCCACGGCGTCTACCTCGCCGAGCTGATGGCCCTCGACGCCCTGTGCGCCGCGGGCCGGCCCGAGTTCTTGTTCGTGTTGTCCCCGTTGCCGCTGGTCGGAGCGGTCGGAAGCCCGGTAGCTCCGGTCGCGGTCGTGTGACGCCCGCCGAAAGGAAGATTCCATGATCGACGTGAGAACCGCGATGCGCCGAGCGGCCGGCTTCCACCGGAACCGCCCGGCGGTGATGGCCGGGGGGCGCACGCTGACCTTCGCCGAGGCCTGGGAGCGGGGGATCAGGTTCGCCAACGCGCTGATCAGCCTCGGTGCCAAGCCGGGCGACCGGATCGCCGTGCTCGAAGACAACGTGCTGGCGTCGTCGGACTACTTTCTCGGTACCGCCATCAGCAACACGGTGCGCGTCCCGCTCTACCGCCGCAACAGCGAGGAGGCGCACCGCCACATGCTGCAGCAGAGCGGCTCGTCGATCCTCGTGGTCGGCGCCGAGCAGTACGACGAGGTACGGAACCTCGAAGGAAACCTCGACGGGCTGCAGCACGTCATCGTGCGTGACGAGGGCTACGAGCGCTGGCTGGCCGGGTTCCCCGCGGTCGACCCCGACCCCGAGGTCTCGCCGGGCGACTTCTACGTGATCCGGCACTCCGCCGGGACCACCGGTATTCCCAAGGGGATCGCGTTCACCCACGAGGCGTGGATGAACACCGAGCGGAACTGGACCTTCGGCCTGCCCCCGTTCGCCGCCGGCAACCACGCCATCCACGTCGGGCCGATCTCGCACGGCTCCGGCTACCTGTTCGTGCCGATGTGGCTCGCCGGCGGCTGCAACGTCCTGGAGCCGAGATTCGACCCCGAACGGCTCATGCACCTCATCGCCGACCTCGACGGCACCTACGTGTTCGGGGTCCCCACGATGCTCGCCGACCTGACCAAGAAGGTCGGCGCCAGCCGCACCGACGTCTCCGGGTTGAAGGCGTTCGTGCTGGGCGGGGCACCCATCGACCGGCGCACGATCATCGCGGCCCACGAGCTGTTCGGACCGAAGCTCTACCAGATGTTCGGGCAGACCGAGTGCGTCCCCGGCACGTGGATCGGCCCCGAGGACTGGTTCAACACGTTCGCGGGCTCCGACCCGCTGGCCTGCGCCGGGCGCGTCATGCCCTACACCGAGATCGAGATCCGCGACGAGCGCAACCAACCCCTGCCGCCGGGCGAGATCGGTGAGATCGCGCTGCGCAGCGACGGACAGATGACCCTCATCTGGGGCGACCCGGAGATGACCGCCAAGCGCCTCGTCGACGGCTGGGTGCTGACCGGCGACATCGGCAGGATCGACGACAACGGCTTCCTCTACCTGCACGACCGCAAGGACGAGCTGATCATCTCCGGCGGGTTCAACATCTGGCCGGCCGAGCTGGAGTCCGTGATCATGGACCTGCCCGGCGTACAGGAGGTCGCCGTCTTCGGCATCCCCAGCGAGCGCTGGGGGGAGACGCCGATGGCGATGGTCGCCGTCGCGCCCGGTGCGGAGCTGACCGAGGAGGACGTGATCGAGTCCTGCCGCCTCCGGCTCGGCTCGTACAAGAAACCGACCGCCGTGGAGATCCGCACCGACGGGCTGCCGCGCACGCCGCTGGGCAAGATCTCGCGCAAGCAGTTGCGGGCGCCGTACTGGGCCGACCGGTCCACCACACTCGGCGCCTCGGCCTGACCGGCAGGACAGACCGTGACCATGACGGGTCTCCCGGCCGCCGAGGTGCTGTGGGAGATCGAGGCGATCAAGCAGGTCAAGGCGAGGTACTGCCGGCTCGTCGACCTGCGCGACTGGACAGGTGTCGTCGAGCTCTTCAGCCCGGACTGCGTGTTCACCCATCCCGTCCACGCCGACGTGACGGGTCCGCGGGACTTCTTCGACCGCGTGGCCCGGCGGATCACCCCGGGCGTGAGCGTGCACCAGGTGCACGCACCCGAGATCACGCTGACCTCCGCCACGACGGCCACCGGCACCTGGGCGCTGCACGACTACGTCGAGACCGACGACGGCGCGCTGCGGTACCAGGGCTACGGCTTCTACCTCGACGAACTGGCCAAGAACGGCGAAGGGCGCTGGGTCATCACCTCGTTCCGCCAGCACCGGCTCCGCATGGATGCCGTACCACCCGTCAGATCCTGGGACCCGAAGGAAGGGACGTCGCGTGACCATCACCGATGAACAGCCGCTGGCCGGACGAGTCGCCGTCGTCTCCGGTGCCGGGGCGGGCCTGGGCCGTGCGCATGCCCGCACGCTCGCCGCCATGGGCGCCTCCGTCGTGGTCAACGACCTGCGGGTGCCGTCGGACCCGGACCCGGCGGTGACGACCGCCGAGGCCGTCGTCGCCGAGATCGAGGCCGCCGGCGGCCGGGCGATCGCGGTGCACGCATCCGTCGCCGAGGAGGGCGCGGGCGAGCGGATCGTGGCCGAGGCGATGGGCGCGTTCTCCCGCGTCGACATCGTGGTCAACAACGCCGGGATCCTGCGCGACGGGCCGTTGCGCAAGCGCGACCGCAGCGACTGGGAAGCGGTGATCGGGGTACACGTGCACGGCGCCTACGAGCTCACCCGGGCCGCCTGGCCACACATGCTCGACGCGGGCTTCGGCAGGGTCGTGGTCACGTCGTCCGCGGCCGGCATCTACGGTACGGCGAACAACGCGAGCTACGGCACGGCCAAGATGGGCGTCGTCGGGATGGCCCGCATGCTTGCGTCCGAGACCGCCGGCCTCGACATCAACGTCAACGCGATCGCGCCGCTGGCCCTCACCGCGATGAGCTCCTCGGCCGGCGACCGCGACCGGGCCGCCGACGTCGTCGGCGACCTCTTCCGGCGCATGCCCGCCGCGCAGGTGTCGCAGACCGTGGCGTGGCTGTGTCACCCCGACTGCGACGTGACCGGCCGGATCTTCGCGGTCGGCGGAGGCCGGGTCGCGGAGGTGGTGGTCACCGAGACCCGGGGCTGGATGCGGCCCGGCCACACGTGGCACGACGTCCGCGACAACTGGGGGCGGATCACCGACCGCGACGAACTGCTCGTCCCGGTGCACCTCTCCGACGAGCTCAAGCTGTTCATGGAGGCCCTGGGGTGAGCGGTCCGCAGCGCAGCGGAGGGGCCGCTCACGATCGGCGCAGTGGGGAACTCGCGCGGCCGGAGTGCAGCGGAGGGCGCGTGAGCCGGCGTGGTTGACATCGGCCTCGTGTACGACCTGCGGCTCCCGTTCGCCGACCCGCAGGCCCGCGCCCGCCAGTACCGCACGATGCTGGAGCAGTCCGCCTGGGCCGACCGGCACCGGTTCTCGCGCATCGCCGTGCGCGAGCACCACGGGATGGACGACGGCTACCTGCCGTCCCCGCTCGTCGCCGCGGGAGGCGTCGCCGCCGTCACGTCGACGGTGACGATCCTGCTGCAGGCGCTGGTGGTGACGCTGCACGACCCGGTCCGGCTGGCCGAGGACCTCGCGGTGCTGGACCTCATGTCCGCGGGCCGGCTGGTCGTCGTGGCCGCGGCCGGCTACTCCGACGACGAGTTCGCGATGTTCGGGGTGGCGTCCGCCGACCGGCCACGACTGGTCGAGCGTGCCGTCCAGGTAATCCGCCAGGCGTGGACGGGGGAGGTCTTCCAGCTCGACGGCCGGCGGGTGCGGGTCACGCCGCGCCCATACCGGTCGCCCGGTCCTCCGCTGCTCCTCGGCGGCGCGTCGGAGGCCGCGGCCCGCCGCGCCGCCCGGATCGCGGACGGCTTCCTGCCCGTGCGCAACCGGCACTTCGGTGCCTACCAGGAGGCGGTGGCCGCGCTGGGGCGGGCGACGCCGGGGCCGTTGCCGCCGGCGGGCCCGCCGTTCGTCCACGTCGCCGAGGACCCCGAGCGTGCGTGGAGCAGGATCGCGCCGTACTGCCTGCACGAGAGCAACGCCTACGGCGCGCTGGCCCGGCAGTCCGGGGTGCTGACGGGGTACGCCGAGCACGCGACGACCGACTCGCTGCGGGCGAGCGGCGCCTACCCGGTCGTCACCCCGGACGAAGCGGTGGCGCTGTGCGAGCAGCTCGGCCCGGCCGGGCAGCTCACGATCCCGCCCCTGGCCGGGGGCATGGACCCGGACCTGTCCTGGGAGAGCCTGGAGCTCATCGCGGACCGGGTGCTCCCGCGGGTGGCGCTGACGCAGGTCGACGTCGACTCCTACCGGCACTCGCCGCCGTGACCGAGTTCGAGGCGCTGGCCGCGCAGGTGCGTCGGCTGACCGACATCGAAGAACTCCGGCTGCTCAAGGCGCGGTACTTCGCGTGGGTGGACGGGCGGGAGTGGAACCGCCTGCGCGGCCTCTTCGCCGATGACTGCACGTTCACCAGTTCGGCGCGGCTTCCGGACCTTGCCGGGCCGGACGACTTCATCGCCTTCGTCACGGCGACCGTCGAGCCGGGGCGGTCGACCCACCTGGGATTCATGCCCCGGTTCGAGTTCACCGACGACGACCATGCCACCGCCACCTGGTCGATGTTCGACCTCGTCGAACGGGACGACCCGCATCGTCCGGGCTGGATCGGCCTGGGGACCTACGTCGAGCGGTACCGCCGCGGCGAGCACGGTTGGCTCATCACCTCATGGCACCTCGAACGGGGCGCCACCCGCTCCCTCAGCCGTCCGTCGTGACGCTGATGGCCGCCATGGGACAGGCGTCCGCGGCCCGCCGCACCGCTGTCTCGGTCCAGGGGCCGTGCGGGTCGAAGGTCGACATGCCCTCCGCGTCGAACCGGAACGCGCCCGGCGCTTCCAGCAGGCACTGACCGATCCCGGCGCACAGGTCGTGGTCGACGGTTGCCCGGGGCCGCTCCGGCGCGGGTCCGCTCATCGCTCGTGCAGCCGCACTTCGAGGCCCAGCAGGCTGCGCGAGACCAGGTTGCGGCTGTAGCGCAGGTCGGGTGTGAGCACCTCGACGGCGGAGAACTCCCGGGCCAGGTAGGCGAACGCCTCCTGCGCCTCCAGCCGGGCCAGCGGGGCGCCCACACAGGTGTGGATGCCTTGTCCGAAGGCCAGGTGCTTGTTCGGCCACCGTCCGACGTCGAAGCGGTCGGCGTGCGGGAAGAACGTCGGGTCGTGGTTGGCCGCGTGCTGTACCAGCAGGACCCGGTCGTTCGTGTCGATCCGCCGGCCGCTCAGCTCGAACGGTTCCCTCGCCCACCGGGCCAGCGCCCGGATCGGGCCGTCGTAGCGCAGCACCTCCTCGACCGCGGTCCGGGCGAGCCCCTGGTCGTCGGCCAGCCGCTGCCACTCGCCGGGGAAGCGGTCGAAGGCGACGACACCGTTGGCGATCAGGTTCATCGTCGTCTCGTGGCCGGCGAACACCATCAGCACGACGTTGGAGATGATCTCGTCCTCCAGGAACCGGTCACCGTCGAGCTCGGCGTGCACCATGCCCGAGATGAGGTCCTCCCGCGGATTCCTGGCCCGGTCCCGGACGATCGGGCGGATCAGCTCCGCGAGCTGCTCCATCGCCTTGCCGCCGGTCTCGAACCGGTCCTGGTTCCCACCCTGGAAGAAGACGACCGCGCCGAGGTCGTCGGACCACGCGCGTAGGTTCTCGCGGGACTCGGGCGGGATCCCGAGGTATTCGGCGATGACGATCACCGGCAGGGTGAAGGCGAACTCCGCCATGAGGTTGACCCGGTCCCGGCCGCGCAGCGACTCGGCGAGCGAGGCTGTCAGCTGCTGGATCCGGGGTCTGAGCACCTCCACGCTGCGTGGTGTGAAGGCCGTGTTGACCAGTGACCGCAGGTGGGTGTGGTACGGCCGGTCCTTGGTGAACATCCAGTGGTTCATGAAGTCGATCAGCTGCCGGTAACGCGACCCGGAGTCGGCCATGTCCTTCGCGAAGGGGCCGGCGAAGCGGTCCGAGGACAGCCGTTCGTGGTCGCGGAAGCCGGCCATCACGTCCCGGTAGCCGGTCACGATCCAGCCGTTCCAGCGCGGGTTCCAGTAGACCGGCTCCTGTTCACGCAGCCGGTTGTAGAACTCGGTCGGGGTCTGGACGGCCGCCTCGCTCAGCAGGTCGTCGAACGACTGCGGCGCGGCCGACAGGGTCTCGGGCATCCTCGCTCCTTCGCCTTGACGCACCCATCGTGACGCCACAGTCTGGAAGTGTCAACGCTACCGTTGATGACCGAATGCGCTCAGACCGAGTCACGGAGGTGCCCAGGGTGGGCGAGCAGAGGACGACCAAGAGCCGGACCAAGACCCTGGACGCCACGCCACTCGGGGGTGAGCGCTTCGGCTTCGTGGCCCGGCTGACCGACAAGGCCGCCCACGGCAACTTCCCCGGCGAGTCGGTGACCATCCACGACTTCGGCGCCGAGGGGGTGGTCGAAGGGCCTCGGCTGGTACTGCGCGAGCTCAGGGTGGAGGCGCACACCCACCCGTACGACGACTGTCCCTTCGCGATTCCGCCCACCGCGCAGCTCATCGGGGAGTCCGTGGCCGCGGGCTGGCGCCGTACGGTGCTGGCGGCGCTGGGCGGTTCGCGCGGATGCACCCACGTGAACACGCTGCTGCTCGGGCTCAGCGAGCTCACCACGATGGTGATCTTCCTCAGGATCAACCCGGAGGTGGCGTACACGCCCGACACCAGGCGGGACGGGCGCTGGACCCGGGCGGCGGCGCGCGTCGCTCCCGGCCTGTCCGGAGCCTGCTACGGCCTGCGCCCCGACGGCCCGGCGATGGGGCGCGTGCTCGACAGAATCAACGATGGTGTTGACGAAACGCCACCTTCGCTGTGACGCTGGTCATGTTCTAGTCCGACCATCCTTGGAGGGCGAAATGCTCGACGTGAGGACGGCCATGCGGCGCTCGGCCCGGTTCCACAGCGACCTGGTCGCGGTGCGCAGCGGAGGTCGCGAACTGACCTTCGCGGCGGCGTGGCAACGAGGCGTCCGCCTGGCCAACGCGCTGGGGGACCTGGGGGTCAAACCGGGTGAACGGGTCGCCGTGCTGGAGGACAACTCGCTCGAAGCGGCCGACTTCTATCTCGGCACAGCCGCGGGGAACTTCGTCCGGGTGCCGCTCTACCGCCGCAACTCGGCCGAGTCGCACGCGTACATGCTGGAGCACACGCAGTGCAAGGCGGTGGTCGTCGCCCAGCAGTACGCCCACGAGCTGGAGGGCGTCCGCGAACGGCTCCCGGCCTTGCGGATCCTCGTCCGTGACGAGGGCTACGAGGAGTGGCTGGCCGGCTTCTCCGACGAGGATCCCGACCCGGCGGTCGGTCTCGACGACGTCTTCATCATCCGGCACTCCGCGGGCACCAGCGGCCGGCCCAAGGGTGTCGCCTACACGCACCGGGCGTGGATGAGCGCGACGCGGGACTGGTTCTACCAGCTGCCGCCGGTGAACATCGGAGACTCGATGCTCCACGTGGGCCCGATCTCGCACGGCTCGGGCTACCTGTTCCTGCCGATCTGGCTCGGCGGCGGTGTGAACATCCTCGCGCCGTCGTTCGACGGGCAGCAGGTGATCGAGGATCTCCGGACCGACCGGATCACGCACTTCTTCGCGGTACCGACGATGCTCGCCGACATCATCGAGCGGGTCGGCGGTGCGCCCCAGGACCTGCCGGCGCTCAAGGTCGTGATGGTGTCCGGGGCGCCGATCAGCGAGAAGACCGCACGGGCGGCCCATCGCGTCTTCGGCGACACGCTGTATCAGATGTACGGGCAGACCGAGGCCGTCCCGGTGACCTTCATGGGCCCGCAGGAGTGGTTCCGGGACCTCCCCGGTTCCGACCCCGTCCTGTCCGCCGGACGGGTGATGCCGTTCGCGGAGCTGGAGATCCGCGGCGAGGGGAACCTGTCGCTGCCCGCGGGTGAGCAGGGCGAGATCGCGATCCGTTGCGAGGGTCAGATGACCGGGCTCTGGGACGACCCGCAGCAGACGGCCCGCCGTCTCGTCGACGGCTGGGTGCTGACCGGGGACGTAGGCCGGCTGGACGCCCGCGGCTTCCTGTACATCACCGACCGGGTCGACGACATGATCGTGTCGGGTGGGTTCAACATCTGGCCGGCCGAGCTGGAACGGGTCGTCGGTGCGCTGTCCGGCGTTCGTGAGGTGGTGGTCGTCGGCGCGCCCCACGAGCGCTGGGGGGAGACCCCGGTCGCCGAGGTGATCCTCGAGCAGGGCGCCGTGGTGACGGCGGAGACGATCGTGGCGGCCTGCCGCGACCAGCTCGGTGCCTACAAGCGGCCGGGTCGCGTGGTGTTCCGTACCGAGCCGTTCCCGCGCAGCCCGGTCGGCAAGCTCCAGCGCAAGCTCGTCAAGGAGCCGTACTGGGCGACCGAGAGCCGTCGCGTCAGCGGGGCGTGATCCTCGGAACTCCTGTCAACGCATGTGTTGACTGGAGATGTGGGAGCGGGTGAAATGAGACCCGCATCAGTCAGCGACTGCCAAGGACCGATACATGACCTCGAACCAGACCGACCCAGCGACCGATCCCGACGAGGTCTACTTCGCGTGGCTGCGGCGCTTCGGCGACGCCCTGGAGCGTCAGGACGTCGCCGAGGTGCTCGGCTCCTTCGCCGAGGAGAGCTACTGGAAGGACGCGCTCGCCTTCACCTGGGGCTACCGCACGTTCGGCGGGCGGTCCGACATCGAGGCCGGCCTGCGCGCCACCATCGCGGCGACCCGTCCCCGCAACGTGCGCAAGGCATCCGGCCGTACCTCGGCCCGGCTGGTGCGGCGCTCCGCCAAGGACGTGATCGAGGCGTACTTCGACTTCGACACCGCGGTCGGCACCGGCACCGGGTTCGTCCGGCTCCTGCACCAGCCGGGCTCGACCGCCGAGCCCAGGGTCTGGATCCTCCTCACGACCCTGCAGGAGCTGCGGGACTTCGAGCCCAGGACCGGCGGGCGGCGCCCGTCCGGCCTGCAGTACTCCCACAACTTCGCCGGCGACAACTGGGCGGACGAGCGGCGCAAGGCGGTCGAGTCCGCCAACGAGGGTGTTGACGTCCTCATCGTCGGGGCGGGCCAGGCCGGCCTCGCGCTGGCCGCGCGGCTCGGTCAGCTCGACGTGAAGACCCTGCTGGTGGAGAAGAACCCGCGGGTCGGTGACAACTGGCGCAACCGGTACCACTCCCTGACCCTGCACAACGAGGTGTGGTCCAACCACCTGCCATACCTGCCGTTTCCCGACACCTGGCCGGCGTTCGTACCCAAGGACAAGCTGGCCGACTGGCTCGAGAGCTACGCCGAGACGATGGAGCTCAACGTCTGGACGTCGACCGAGGCGGAGTCGGCCGGCTACGACCGTGAGGCCGGCAGCTGGACGGTCCGGCTCCGCCGCGGTGACGGGAGCATCCGCGACGTCACGGTGCCCCATCTGGTGCTCGCCACCGGCGGCACCAGCGGGGTGCCCAACGTCCCCGCCCTGCCCGGCCTCGACGACTACGAGGGCACGGTGCTGCATTCGGGGAGGTTCACCAGCGGCGTTCCGTACGCCGGCAAGCGTGCCCTGGTCGTCGGTACGGGCACCAGCGGCCACGACATCGCCCAGGACCTGTGCAGCAACGGCGCCGAGGTGACGCTGATGCAGCGCAGCCCCACCTGTGTGGTGAGCCTGATCCCGTGCGGCACCATGGTCTACGCCGTCTACTCCGAGGGGCCGCCGGCCGACGACGTCGACCTGGTCACCGCCGCGATCCCCTTTCCGGTACTGCAGAGCAGCTACCAGTTCCTGACGAGGAAGACGTGCGACCTCGACCAGGCGCTGCTCGACGGCCTGTCGGCCAGAGGGTTCAAGCTGGACTTCGGCACCGACGTGACCGGATTCCACATGATGTACCTGCGCAAGGGCGGCGGGTACTACATCAACGTGGGTGCCTCCGACCTGATCGTGTCGGGCGAGATCGCGCTGATGCAGGCCGACGAGTACGAGACGTTCGTGGCCCGGGGGATCCGGCTCAAGAGCGCAGAGGTGCGCGACTATGACCTCGTCGTGCTCGCGACCGGCTACCGGGACCAGCAGGACGGCATCCGCGCCATGCTGGGCGACGAGATCGCCGACAAGGTCGGGCCCGTGTGGGGGTTCGACGAGAACTACATCATGCGCAACGTGTGGCAGCGCACCGCCCAGGAGGGCCTCTGGATCGCCGGGGGCTCGTTGCTCGACTGCCGGCTCTACTCGCGGTTCCTGTCCCTGCTGATCAAGGCGGACCTCGAGGGCATCTCGGCTCCGGAGACCGCGCTGCCGTCGACGCGGTACGACACGACCGGCCGGACCACCATCCTGGAGGGCGCGTGACCCGCGCGGGGGCGGGCGCCTGGACCGAGCCCGGCGCCTTCCCGATCGCCCCCGGGATCCACCGGCTTCCGCTGCCACTGCGCGACGACGGGCTCAAAGGCGTCAACGTCTACGCGATCGAGGACGGCGACGGCGTGGCGCTGATCGACGGCGGATGGGCGATCCCGGAAGCCTTCGACGTGCTCGCCGCCTCGCTCAACTCGATCGGCTACCGCCCCGCCGACATCACGCGCACCTTCGTGACGCACGCCCACATCGACCACTACACCCTCGCCGTGTGGCTGCGCACCGAGTACGGCACACCGGTCGCGGTCGGCCGTGGCGAACGGGACTCGCTCACCTGGATCGCCGGGCACGGGCCGCGCCACCGGCTCCAGGCCGCCCAGCTCATCGAGGCCGGCGCCCCGCACCTCGCGGAGTTCATGTCGCGCGACGACGCCGCCGCCGACCCGGTGGCCGAGTGCTGGGAGCTTCCCGATGTGTGGCTCGGCGAGGGCGAGGTCAAGGTCGGGCAGCGCACCCTGCGCGTGCTGGAGACGCCCGGCCACACCCAGGGCCACATTGTGCTGTACCTCGGGGAGGAGGAGCTGATGTTCACCGGCGACCAGATCCTGCCGCACATCACGCCGTCGATCGGCTTCGAGGCGGTACCGCAGCAGCAGCCGCTCGTCTCGTTCCTGGACTCGCTCGGGCGGGTCCGCCAACTGCCGGACGCACGGCTGCTCCCGGCGCACGGCCCCGCGGACGGGCGCGTGCACGCCCGCATCGACGAACTCGTGGAGCACCATCGCCGCCGGCTCGAACAGACCCGGTCCGCGGCGGCCCGGCTCACCTCGTCCACGGCGGCCGAGGTCGCGGAGCAACTGCCCTGGACGCGGCACGAGCGCGCGTTCGCCGAGCTCGACCCGTTCAACCAGACCCTGGCGGTCACCGAGACCCGCGCCCACCTCGCCTTCCTGGTACACCAGGGCGAGCTCGCGGCGAGCGCCGACGACGTCGTCCTCTACGCGGTGCCGTGATGCGGCCGGTCGTGCAGGGCGTGAGCGCCGACGTCGTCACCGGCGACGCGAGCCGCTCCCTCCCCGAGTTCATCTTCGGCGCCGTCGCCGGTGCCCTCGCCGACGCCGGCTGCACCATGGCCGACATCGACGCCGTGGTCATCGCCGCGCACGACCTCGTCGACGGGCGTTCGCTGTCCAGCATGATCACGGGGCCCGCCGCCGGAGCGTACCTGCGGGACGAGATCCGGGTCTCCGACGACGGCCTCGTGGCGGTGTCGCTGGCCGTGGCGCGGCTGCAGGCGCACGAGGCGACGAGGGTACTGGTCGCGGCCTGGGGCCGGGCCAGCGAAGGCGACCCCGAACGGACGTCGCGCGCCGGTTTCGACCCGGTCGGCGAGCAGCCGCTCGGGCTGACCGACACCGTGGTGTCCGCACTGCGGGCCTCGGCCTACCTGCGCCGGCATCCGGGTCGCCGGCGCGCCGACGCCGCCGACGCGCGGCGGCGCCGGGAGATCGGAAGAGCGTCGTGGTGGGAAAGTGTGTAATGCACGAGGGGTAGATCTCG